>JAXHTN010000070.1:0-4268 GCA_034190145.1 Halobacteriota archaeon
CTTGAAGAACGTTCTCTTGAAGCAGTAACAACTTCAGCCCTTGAAAGTGCCTCTTCTACTATTGATTTCATGCCAAGTTCTCCTATTTTATTAAATGATTATTATACATAACTTTTGTGAAAGTTGCCACTAATCCCTTACATTCTGATAGGATTTATACTTTTCCCAAAAGTCTTTTTTGTAGTTTTTGATCCCGCTTCACTTTGTGAATCGAAAAAAAGGCGTTGTGAGTAAGATCCGGATTTAGCCATCTTTTATAGGACTGTTGAGTACTATTCTATTCCTCGAGCATATCCTTGTATCTCTTCGCAACCCCGTAGTAACCGACTGCACCCATCTTGAATCCGGATGTCTGATTCTTTTTTATCTCTTTTACTGGCTTTGCAGGAATTCCAAGGACCTGGGTCATCTCCTCAACAACCATACCTGGAGATACCACCGATCCTGCCCCCACTATACAGTTATCACCCACGACTGCTCCGTCAAGAATCGTACTGTGCATCCCCACAAGACAATTATTACCTACGCTTGCGCCATGAACAACAGCATTGTGTCCGACTGTCACGTACTCACCGATTATACATGGTGGCAAAGGTGGAAAGCTGCAGTGGAGGGTACAGTTATCCTGAATGTTAGAATACTTACCCACTCTAATGGGGCCGAAATCTCCACGAATGGATGCAAAATCAAAGACTGAGCACTTCTCGGCGATCTCAACATCTCCTGAGATGAATGCTCTGGGGCTTATGTACGCGGTCGGATGAATCTTGGGATATTTACCATTGAATTCGAGTAACGGCATGATTGACACCTCTTATTAAACCATCTTCATGTATGACTCCATACGTATATTTAAGTTACTCAAATGAAAATAGTAGAATATACGGATGAGGATCAAGATTAAGGTGATACCGAACTCGAGTAAGGATGAAGTCGTTGAGGGAGATCTGCTCATAGTGAGAACAAAAAGCCCCCCTACAAAAGGTAAAGCAAACAGATCCGTAGTAAAAATACTCTCCAAACACTTTGGTTCCGATGTGAAGTTAATCTCGGGTGCAAGCAGTAGGGAGAAATGGGTGGAGGTAATCGAGAGATGAAGATGGATTGGATGGTGCTATAGGTGGACATTGCCGAACTCTCTGAGATCACGAAGTACTCTTTTGAGATGGGTGCGATAAGGCCTCCTTCAGAGGGTGGTGCTTATTCGCTTCTCATAAGGGCTACAAGAAATTGTCCCTGGAACAGGTGCACATTCTGCTATGGCACACCTTACAGACGTGCAAAATTTGAACTTAGAAGCGTTGAAGAGGTGAAGAGAGATATCGATTCCGCAAAGGCTATCTTGGACATAATTATGGTCCTTCAAAGAAAACTCGGTGGCATAGATTGGGTGGTGAATGCAATAGATTCCTACACCCTATACGGCAAAGAGTCACACAGTTTGAGAGGAGATGAGCTGAATAACTTTCAGAGTATCGTAAATGTATTCAACTGGTTCTGTTCCGGTGCAAAGACCGTCTTTTTACAGGATGCAAATAGCCTCATCATGCGAACCCCTCAACTTGTTGAGGTCATCAGATACTTGAAGGAGACCTTTCCAAGCATCGAGAGGATAACATCATACGCCAGGTCTCAGACTCTTGCAAAGAAGTCTATTGAGGAGCTTACAGATTTGAAGGTTGCAGGACTGACACGAGTGCATGTCGGACTTGAGACCGGTGATGATGAACTTCTCGAGTTTATAAAAAAAGGTGTAAGCTCAGAGGAGCAGATCTTGGGTGGGAGAAAGACAAAAGAGGCAGGAATAGAGCTCTCGGAATACGTAATGCCCGGACTTGGCGGAAAGACTATGTCAGAACAACATGCAAGGAACACGGCAAGGGTTTTAAACGAGATTGACCCTGATTACATCAGACTGAGGACTTACATTCCCAATCCCCTGACACCACTTTTTAAGGAGATGAGCTCCGGTAACTTTGAGATGCTATCACCTCATGAGAGTCTGAATGAGCTCAAGATATTGGTAGAGGATCTGAATGTCACATCGAAGATGACCTTCGATCATGCGATGAACTACTGGTGTGATGAGTCCTACTATCCGCTCTTCAGAAAGGATTACGAGGGTTACAAATTTCCTGAGGAGAAGGATACGGTTCTTGCACTCATTGATAAGGGTCTTGCTCTTGATGAGTCTTACCATTCCAGTGTAAGATCACAGATAAGATCGCTTTGAAGGGGAATAATTACCCAGAGGTTTATTCAATTGCCTTCTTAACAAGGTTTGTACCCCCCATAACCCTTGAGATCGCAACACCGCCTGCAATCAGGTTGAAGTGATACGTTATGAACCTCCATAGTACCACAAAGAGGCCCATAGGAACTCCCTTTGCAAAAGTTGAAAAAAGGGCTGCAAAACCGAACTCGGCAATCCCACTACTTCCTGGAGTCACAGGTACAAGGACGATCACTGTAAGTAATATCTGAGCCGCATAGGTGTGCAAGACCTCCGCAGGATATCCGAGCCCCATCATAATAACGGAAGCAATAAGAAACTCCATGGACCAGTAGGTCACTGTACAAATAGATGCGGTTGCCAGTTCACTTCTTCTCTTTGAGAGCTTTCGCATACTCTCAACGAAGTTTTCTATCTCCTCATCCAATCGTCCTACAAACTTTTCAGCAGTCTCTTCGCTTCGGAATCTCGCGATGATTGGCCGCATCCTCTTAACCAAGCTCTTGATCTTCTCCGGACGGTACATAATAAGAACAGTAAGCGCTATTGCAAGAGAGAAGAGTATTACTGTGAAGACGAGAAATATTCCGATTCCGCCACTGAAGACGACGTCTCTGAATATTAAGAGGCTCAAAGGAGAGATAAGAATCAGAAAGGTCATATCTAGGAATCTGTCTGCGAATATGACGGCAGTAGCATCTCCAGCCTTCATATCTTCGCAAAGAAGATATATCCTGACAGGCTCACCACCTGCCTGAGATGGAGTAATTGCTGCTGCAAATAGGCTACTGACAACGATCTTAAAGGTCTTTGCAAAGGATATATATCCTCCTGATGCTCTCGTGAGAGTCTTTATTCTGTAGCTCCAAACCACCCATGAACCGACATGCATTATGAGTGCCAAGATCAGATACAATGGATTGATATTTCCAAGCTGTCTGATATCCTCTGAATCCATAGTAAGCCAGATGACAAGGACTATCGAGACAAGACTGACTGTTACAGAGATTAATAGCGATCTTCTCACGTTATCCATTAATAGTCACCTCATTTTATAGCCCCTTCATAAACACCTATCGTCTCTTCAGCTACCCTTTTCCATGTATGCATCTCTGCAATCGCTCTTGATCTTTTTGCCATCTCGGAAAGATCACTATCAAGAATGTTTTCTATTGCAGATTTTATTTCATCCTCCGAAGTGCCACAGAGTATCCCGTTGTCGCTAATGAAATATCTGTTGTCTCCAACATCTGTTGCAATAACAGGAAGAGCGCAAGCCATCGCCTCAAGAAGCACAATAGGTTGAGCCTCCAGATGGGATGGTAATATAAATACGTCTATCGACCTTAGAAACTCGGATGCATCATCAACATATCCGAGAACCTTTATCTTATCGGTCTCACATGCCTTCACCCTCTCATAAAGAGGGCCGCCACCGGCTACAGATAGTAAAATTCCCAGTTGATCCGCTGCCTTTATCATCGTCAGTATATTCTTCTCGGGGCTGAGCCTTCCCAGATAACCGAACCTGACCTCTTTATAGTCTCGATCCTCGGGTGGATAATAGACATCGATGTCAACGCCGTTAGCTATCGTTACTGTCTGATTGAATCTCTTGATTCTTGATGCAACATCGCTACTGACTGATATGTATCTTTCAGATCTCTTCTTGTACCGGCGGGCAAGAGTTGATATGATAAAACGTGAGACTAGACCATTTATACCACCGCCTATTGGGATGTGAAATGTGTTTATTACCGGGGTTGTGAACTCTTTGTACGAAGGAATTAAGAATTCTGATAAGGTCGCTCCGTGGTGTATATGAAGTATATCACAATCCTTCGTCTCTTCTATTATCCGACTAACCCCGTTTTCAAATCCGTAAAAGTCGCCTAACATCCGAGATTCAAGTATATTCTGGTCTATGATCTTTGCTTGGTGGCCGAGCATATCTACATGCTTTGCAAGCATATCCACATGTGTTTTAATCCCGCCAGGAACGTTTCTGAAATAATAAGCGATCTTCATTCGTGAA
>JAXHTN010000070.1:4368-9375 GCA_034190145.1 Halobacteriota archaeon
TCACGGATACAGGGCAATGAATACACAAACTACGCAAAGATACTCGGTATAAAGGATATTCAGGTCATAAGAGAAGGAGTTAGCCCGACTGATCCCAGGGCTTTCACCGGAACCGGTGTATTTCATGCAAACCGAGGAATACTTTTTGTAGCCGATCTACCATCCGTTCCCACGAATGTACAGGTGCTATTCCACCCGATACTTGAAGAAAGGAAAGTGATACTGGAGGAATATAATATTGAAAGGCCAGTAGACTTTCTATTGATTGCCACAGGGAACCCTGAAGGTTTTGCCCATGTCAACAAGATCCCAAGACCGCTCCTTGATAGAATGGAGCTTATACCTATGGACTTCCCTGAAAAAGATACCGGATTAAGGGTAATGTTAAAGGAGAAATTTATAATTGACATCTCAAAAGAAGATGACCACCTTATAGAGACAGGAAATATATTTGAACCTGATGAGAGCCTCCTGAACCGAAAAGTGGCAATACCCTGGTGGATTGCGGATGTTGTAGTAAGAACTGTCAGAGAGACGAGAATCAGCCTAAATCTAGACAAGGGTGCGAGCATACGAGGGATCTACAAAGCATTGGATCATGCTTCCTCAAGTGTTGAGATGAACGGTAGAACTGTTGCCAGTCTGCGTGATGCAGCTGATGGGCTGAAACTTGCCATGCGAAGCAGAATCAAAATCAGAGCTGACTTAATCGAGTTCGGTGAGAATCCGAAGACCTCTTTTGACAGGGCTGACAAGATCGTTGAGGGAATAATGAGGCAGGTTGTCTCGAGAGCTAGTGAAGAGATACCAATAGAAAAAGATGCCGCAACTGAGTTGAAGTCAATAATAACAGGTGACGCTTCAGATGACCTTCTCAAGTACAAGGAGCTCAAATCAGTCGTCGATCGGATGTACGCGGCCACAGGTGAGAAGGTTCGTGAGGATCTTATGAACGAAACCGAGAAAGCCCTCTTCTTCCATCCTGATGATGTTTCTTCAGATATCTTAAAGGAGTGTTACTACTCTGCTGTTGAGATGGTCTTAAATATTGGCGTTCATAAAGGTGTAATCGATGAATCCGAAGCGGAGAAGTACGTCTTCATTCCTAAGGTATTCAGGCCGGATGAGGCCCAATAATTAAAAAAAGCTCATTTGTAGCCGTGTAAAGTCTTGAACCGAGGCATCTTCTCACTTACGAACTTATCCAGTTCCTTCACCATCAGTTCTTCCGCCTCTTCAGGAGTGAAACCTTCTTCAATCAGTCTCTTTTCGAGTGAATACGGGTTCATTGACATGTTAGAGACCAGTTCCTTGAATATCTCTTCCTTGGGAGGTTTTCTGGCCTTTTCATAAACTTGTAAGATCTTATCTGCAAGTTCCCGGGATTGTGGGGTCTCTTCGTAATAGTATAATCTCCCTTCCTGAACGAGAAGACCTCTTTTGACGAGTCCTTCAAGTATCCTCTGAATCCCGTCCTCAGACTCATCAACAATAGATTTAAGTTCACCTATGGCAAGCCTTTTGCATTCGTTTTCTATGAAGAACTTAAGTATTTTTACAGGTGGCGGCAGCGTAAATGAGGAAGTCATACTAAACCCTAGATTATGTTTTGGATGATATAAAACCTTTCTCTTTTCTTATCGATCAATGGTAAAAGTATTATAGTACTCGATGTAGATTAATTTCTATCAAGAGGTGGAAAATATGCCAAATATAACTCAAGTATTGTCTAATCCTAACAGGTTCTTTGAAGAGAAGATGGAAGAAGAAGTGAGTTTGAGGATACCGTTTTTAATAGTTCTTGTGCAGGCAATTATAGGTGGAATCTCAGGATATCTTACCTTCAATGCAGTCATGGGCAACTTACCAATTCCTGCCGACTCAGGCCCTATGATGGCTGTTATTGGAGTATTCTCCCTTGTTATCGGTGCAGTTGTGATAATTGCCTTCTGGCCGGTGTATGCAATAGTCTTTCATCTGATCTCAGCCGCCTTCAAAGGAGATGGTGGGTTTAAAAGGACTCTTGAGTTTACCGGTTACGGGTTTATTCCCTCGATATTTAGTGGAATAATAGGTCTTTTTATAATGATAAGCTACGTCCTTCCATCACTCTCAAGAATGCAGATACCGATGGAAAATCCGGAACTTGTTCAGGAGTATATAGGAGAAATAATACTATCAAATCCTGCAATGCAAGCCTCTGCTATACTTGGCATCGTCTTCACTCTATGGAGTGCTAGTATCTGGATATTTGGCATTAGACATGCAAGAAAACTCTCTGTGCGTGATTCATTTATCACAGTTGCCATTCTGACAGGTGTCCTTATAGCATATTCTATATACAATGCATTCTTTGCAATGGGTGCATAGATTATGAGACGAACACTTTTAATTTTATTTTTCATAACTCTAATCGTATCTTCGATTCCGGTTATGAATGCAGAGACGCAATCTACTGATAACGTACCACAACCTGCAATAATTGTTACCGGTTATGAGGTCTATCCTGAAGTCCTGATGAAAGGCGATAGAGGAACGATCGGTATTACGATAAAGAATACTGCAAAAAATCCGATTCAAGTTAGTGCAATGGATCCAACTGTTTACATGATGAGTGCAGATATAAAGAGTGTAGAACTCATCAGTCGTGATCTTAAAATTTTAAACGATAACTATTACAACGTTGGCGAATTGGGGGCCGGTGAATCGCTTCTATTTACATTTGAGATTGAAGCAGATGTCCCCGATGGCATATACTTCCCCAGAATATATGTAGATCTTGCGTCGACAGAGGATATATCATATCAAGTTCCAGTCAGGGTAGATAGTACACCAATTACTCTTGCTCTTCTAGACATCCCTAAGTCGATACCACAAAACGAGAGATCTGAAGTGAAGATTGGGGTCTCCAACACAAGGCCGAACTCAGTGGGCGGTGTCAGCGTGATACCAAAAGGCGATAATATATTAATTACGCCATCAAAATACTTCATCGGTGAGATAGAAGTAAATGAGATGGATTCAGCTTCTTTTAACATCACTCCACACTCTGATGAAATTAAAAATATTCATTTTGATGTTATTTACAGGAATGGAGATAACTGGGATTCTGAAACTCTGATTGTCCCGATAAACATAGGGGAAGGCAAAGAAGCCGAGATTCTTCTAACCGGTGTAAGTGTAGATAGATCAGTTGGTTTAAACAGTTATGTGATCACTGGAGAGCTGGATAACATCGGAACGGACGTTGCGGGAAGTATTCTGATAAAAACGGAATATACGAGTGGTGTTGAGCCAATACAACCGTACAAGAGCTACTTCGTGGGAACACTGGAGGTCGATGACTTCGGAAGCTTCGAACTTCATATGCGATTGAGTGGTGACGTTACAGAAGTACCGGTTATAATCCAGTACAGGGACTCAGATGGCGATCTGAAGACACTAAGAGAAGAGATACCTATCGAGTTCAATGAAGTAGTTGAGGAAGAACTTTCTGAGTGGTGGATCGTCTTTATAATCTGTATCATTGCTATCGTAGCCGTTATCATCGGATATTCTTGGAAAGTGGCCAAATAATGATAATAGAACTGAAGGACGTAACCAAGATCTACGATATGGGTAAGAATGTGATTCGTGCACTGGATCATGTTTTTTTGGGAGTGGCAGAAGGGGAGTTTGTTACTCTTATGGGCCCATCAGGTTCCGGTAAATCGACGCTACTGAATATGCTTGGTTGTCTTGATGTTCCGACTGAAGGCGAGATCATAATAGACGGAAGCGATATCTCGAAACTGGAAGATGAAGAGTTAACAAAGATAAGAAGAGACAAGATAGGCTTTGTCTTTCAGAAGTTCAATCTTATCCCGACACTTACAGCGGGTGAAAACGTCGAACTTCCCATGATATTTCAGAAAATTCCTCCTGAGAGGTGTCATGAGAGGGCTATCGAGTTGTTTGAGATGGTCAATCTGGAAGTACAGTTCCTCGACCATCTACCGAGCGAACTTTCAAGCGGGCAGCAGCAGCGAGTGGCGATAGCTCGTGCACTTGCAAACGATCCGCTGATACTTCTTGCAGACGAACCGACAGGAAACCTTGACACAAAGACAGGTAAGAGTATAATGGAGTTATTGAGGGTTTTGAATGAGAAGGGAAGGACAATTATCGTTGTTACCCATGATCCCCGGCTTTCAGAGTATTCGAAAAGGACGATGAGAATAGTTGACGGGAGGCTTGGTAGCTGATGTTCTTCGGGCTTGCAAGAAGGAACCTGGCAAGACATAAAGCTAGGACACTTCTTGCTGTAATCGGGATAATCATCGGCGTAGTTGCAATAGCGTCACTCGGAATCTTCGGAAATAGCATCCGCCTCTCGGTATCCGATTCATTTGGTGAAGTCGGAAATGAGTTGTTAATCTTCCCTGCATTTGAGAACGGTAAGACCAGCATATCAGATGAGACTGCAAGGCTGGTAACCAAGGTGAGAGGTATCGATCGAGTGGTCCCTATCAGATCGAACCAGGATGCCGTGATTCTTAATAAAGACCCATCATACGCTACAATCTATGGGATGAATGGTGAAGATATGCCATTTCTCGTTGAGATAGATGACGGGCACTTCCTTAGAAGAAACTCGGATAATTGTGTCGTTGGTCACACGCTTGCAAGGGATAAGGAACTCGTGATCGGAAGCAAAGTCACAATAAAAGATCAGAGTTTCAGGGTAGTGGGAATACTAAGTGAGAAGGGTATAGGCATTGCCATCAATCCAGATCAAGCGATATTCGTTTCAAGTGAGATGTTCTCGAACCTCTATGGGGATTCGGATTACGACAATTTGATTGTTAAAGTCAAGAATCTGGAGGAGGTAGAACGCGTAAGAGAAGACATTGAGAAGACAGTAAACAAAAGAGAGGATATCATCATGGTTCTCGCTATGGAAGCGCTCCTTGAAGGCATCAATAGCTTCTTTAATACACTCTCAACATTTCTTATGGGGATAGGTTC
>JAXHTN010000071.1:0-9374 GCA_034190145.1 Halobacteriota archaeon
GATTTGCAGAAGCAAAAAACGCAGATAAATCTGTAAATCCTTGATGTTCGTAAACGCTTGCTTGCAAAGCCATTTCTAATTTATCAAGCTGTTTGACAAACTGCGATTCTGCTGATTCACCATATATATTTATGGTCAGGATGCTCAGGTGAGGGAACCTACAATATACCCCGTCCCTGAGAAGAAGATAATGGGAATTGGTACTGCTGAAAAGGAGATATTTAAAGCGAGAGAAGAGCACCCTGAATGGTTAACGGGGAGGTGATTTCGATGAGTGAGATGCAACATATTGAGAAGAATGAAGAAGTTTTCAAGAGGAATCCGGGTCAAATGTGTAACAGTATGTCTTATGAATCTAGCCTTTACAAGAGCAAGGGAGGTGTTTGTGATGGCAAACTCCTTTTAAAAGAACCTCTTCTTATGGCATCAGAGAATTTGAAGGTACTCAGGTTCCTTCCAAGTCACAAGATCCATAAACCGTACGGTTATGATTGGAAACTAAAGAATAGCGATGATGATATACCACTCTGCCTTTACCTATGTGAGAATGGGCATATAAACGTTCGTCCTTCTGATTCCGCTGACGTTCCTATAGTACCGCCCGGCTCAATAGAGAATCCTGTAGGAGGGACGTACAACAAACCACAGTCCTGGTACACGAATATGTCACCTCAAGATAGAAGTATTCTATGGGGTCTTGTTGGTGTTGAGTTTACTCCACTTGATAAAATACCTGAGAATCTAAAGAAGTATATCAACATAGATAACTACGAGAAGAATAAGTAAATGTTTGCGGCTTTAGGCTTTACCGAATGATACCATCATAAACGGTTTTTGCAGTCCCTTCCATAAAGACATCACCGTTGCTCTCACTTATGAAGAGATTGCCACCTGGTGTTACCACTTTGATCCGATCACCTTTCACTAGGTCAAGTCGCTTTGCTATAACAACGCATGCCACAGACCCTGTACCACAGCTCAAGCTCTCGGATTCAAGCCCTCTCTCGTAAGTTCTAATTCGAATCTCGGATCCATTGACAACGGCGAAATTTACATTGGCACCTTCCGGAAAAAATTTGTCATATCTGATCTTAGGTGCTTCTTTTTCTATTGAAATGTCAAGATCACTGAGGAAGATAACCGCATGGGGGACACCAGTGTTTACAGCATAAACTTTGTATTCACCTATCGTCTTCTCCACGAACTCTTCTTTACAGTCCGCAGGTATCTCAGAACCCATAAAACCGGGCCTACCCATATTAACTTCAATCCAAATTCCGTCGTTTATCTTCGATTCGATACTTAGAACACCTGAAAGAGTCTCGACTGTAAACGATCCTGATTTGACATATCCTTCATCTATCGCGTACTTTGAGAGGCAACGAATACCATTGCCGCACATCTCGGCTTCGGATCCGTCCGGTTGAAATAATCTCATCCTAATATCTGCAGTCTTTGAAGGTTGAAGAAATATGATGCCATCAGCACCGATTCCAAAATTTCTATCGCAATAATTCTTAGAAAAATCGGGTTTTTCCCGGTTCAAAACGACTATATCTTCAAACTCGTCAATGATTACAAAATCATTACCGTTACCGTGCATCTTGGTAAATCTTATCATAATGCTGCCTAATATCTAATAGGTATTTATATAAACCTTTAGTTTTCTCACAACTTTTAATGACACCTTTTTTGGATGAGTTTGGGTGGTGGTGGATTGTTCATTCTGATACGTTACCATTTGAATAACCCCGAATCGATAAAAAAACACAAAGCTTAACACTTTTAATAACAGCTTACATCTTGTGGGTATTGATATCTTCTAAGTGAGAAGCGATGGTGAGTTTTCTGTCTATACCTCATGAGAATGTTAGAGGAGTTAGTTCAAATGGATGAGGGCCTTTCAAGAGATGAAGTGATGACTTTGCTAGGGGAGGTGAAGAAAAAGGATTTGAGATACGACAGGATATTCAGTTCTATGTGTACAAATCCTCACCCAATAGCCTCGGAAGCCCATATGATGTTCATCGAGTCTAACTTGGGCGATGCGGGTCTTTTTCCTGGTACAAAAAGTATCGAGTGCAAGGTCCTTAAGATGCTGGGATCTCTTGTTGGGATGACTAATGCTTATGGATATATGACCACAGGAGGGACTGAATCTAATATCCAGGCTGTCAGGGCCGCAAGAAATCTTGAGAGAAAAGAGAAGCCGAATATGGTAATCTCTGAATCTGCACATTTTTCTTTTGACAAGATTGCAGATATATTACAGCTGGAGGTAAGAAGAGCATCCCTCGATGATAATTTTATGGTTGATATGGGTAGTGTTGAGGATCTGGTAGATGAAAACACAGTTGCCCTTGTTGGTATTGCAGGTACAACCGAATTTGGTCAAATCGATCCAATTGAGGATCTTTCACGTGTGGCAAAAAGGGATGGGCTATCCTTACACATAGATGCAGCCTTTGGTGGACTTGTGATTCCCTTTTTGGAAGAAGATTATAAGTTTGGTTTTGAGGTCGACGGTGTCTCATCAATTTCTGTGGATCCACATAAGATGGGGATGAGCACTATTCCCTGTGGGGGGCTCCTATTTCGTGAGAAGAGGTATATGA
The DNA here is from genome assembly GCA_034190145.1 of Halobacteriota archaeon. Classification (GTDB taxonomy): domain Archaea; phylum Halobacteriota; class Syntropharchaeia; order DAOWMC01; family DAOWMC01; genus JAXHTN01. Next base: position 2,616 of record JAXHTN010000071.1, read on the forward strand.
ACAGTTTATCAATATCGACACCTTATCTCAGTACAAAGGCACAATACTCCCTTACAGGAACCAGAAGTGGTGCAACGGTCGTCTCAACATATGCGGTATTCAAGCATGTAGGCTTCAATGGATTAAAAGAGAACGTTCGTCGATGTGTAAATATGACGAAAATGATAGTCGAAGAGGCTGAAAGCTTCGGAGTTTATCCAATAGTTAACCCTGTGATGAATGTTCTGGCTCTTGATGTTCCAAAGATCGAAAAAGTCCTTCTAATGTTGCTTTTGAAGAACTGGAGGGTGTCAGTGACAAGAATGCCCAGAGCACTCCGACTTGTTGTGATGCCGCACACAACCGAGGAGAACCTGTTACTGTTTTTAAAGGATCTTAAAGATATTGTAAAAAACGTTTGAGATTCTTCTAATTTATTGGATGGTGTATTGTCATGGACCTTGAAGGATATGCAAAGCGAGCACTTCGAAGGGGTGATGAAGAGATCCAATCGAGCCTCGCCGAAAGAATTCTTGAGATAAAAGATATTCCAAGAGAGAACGCTCTAAAAATTGCTGATGCGGTTATTACTGAGGCAAAAGAGACACTCGATCTCAAAGAAAGTCACCTTACATATTCTAGATCTGGCGTGACGATGGGTGACCTAGGTGTCGGTTCAAGAGGCAGTGGTGATTTTTATGCTCACGAGAAAATCGCTGAAGTAATTGGAAAGACTGGGGCTGTCGTAGACTCATCTCATCTTGACGATGGTGGTGCAATCGGTCTATGTAATGATGAATATCTTGTTGTCACTGTTGATGGTATGCACTCAAGGCTCAGTGATTTCCCATTTCTTGCAGGTTTTCATGTTGCAAGGGCAACGCTCAGGGATGTCTATGTCATGGGTGCACTTCCGGTCGCACTATTCTCTGATATTCACGTTGCCGACGATGGTGATGTTGCAAAGATATTTGATCATATAGCAGGTATTTCAGTAGTATCCGAGATTATGAATGTCCCTCTGATAACCGGAAGCACACTGAGAATAGGTGGTGATATGGTCATCGGGGAACGTATGACCGGGTGTGTGGGTGCTGTGGGCACGGCAAAAGACCTTACAGCAAGGAAGAGCACTATCCCTGGTGATGTAATCCTTATGACTGAAGGTGGGGGAGGTGGCACGATATCAACAACCGCCCTCTACTTTGGTAGGCCGGATATTGTGGAGGAGACCCTTAATCTAAAATTTCTTAGGGCTTGTGAGTTACTAATTAAAGAGGGTTTAACATCGGATATTCATTCAATGACTGATGTCACAAATGGTGGAATAAGAGGCGATGCTTATGAGATATCAAAGACAGCAAATGTCAGACTTGTACTAGATGATGAGAAGCTGAGATCACTTGTCAATCCAAGGGTTCTATCCATGCTCAACGAACTGGGTATCGACTATCTCGGTGTATCAATTGATGCGCTACTGATCATTGCACCAAAAAATACTGCCGAGACCATCAAAAGACTCCTAACAAGTGAAAATATAACCGTCAAGGAGGTCGGGTATGTCGAGGAAGGTTCTTCCTCTTCAATTATTTTGAATGGTGAAATGAGTGATCTATCACCCCTCTTCAGGGAATCTGCCTACACACCACTCAAGAAAGCAATAGGGGAGTCACCATCCAAGGACTTCTCATCTATGAAGCTGAAGGTGGACAAGGCTGTTTCTGACTCAATAAAAAAGAAAGATCGATGGATACAGCGCATAAAAAGATAACTGATATATAATAGTATATCGTAAACGTGTGCAGGTGAAATGGGGTAGTAGGGTAGCCTGGTCCATCCTCGAGCGTTTGGGACGCTTGGACGGCAGTTCAAATCTGCCCTACCCCATTATTGATTATCCACTAACGTGTACTTTTTATAACTTATTTTCTGGCTTGATGTAAGTGAGGGGGGAAGCGAGGCTCTTCTTTCATTGATTACGTGAATACCTTAATATTTAGGGTTTCGAGCGAAAGTTTTAAATCTGATTAATTGAAACTTTTGTTAAATCAGATCAGTGGATCAGTAATTACGAGAAATACGTCAAACAGACAAATTAAGAATTCTCAGCGCTAATTTTCGGTCTTTCTCCAATAATTACTATTTCAATTGAGTAATCTACATGGGGGGTTGAGATGCTGAAGAAAAGACTTCGCGTTTTAATAGTTGAAGATTGTGCAAGTGATGTGAAATCTATAATTCTTGAGCTCAAATATGGTGGTTACGACACGGAATGGGAGGTTGTCAGAAGAGCAGATGAAATGAAACGTGCATTAGAGACAAAGGAATGGGATGTTGTCCTCTCTGACTACAAACTCGCACATTTCAATGGACTTGAAGCACTTTTTATCTCTCGGGTTTGGGATTCGGATATTCCTTTCATTCTCATCTCAGGAGATATCGGAGAGGAGACTGCTGTTGAGGTATTGAAGTATGGGGCAAGTGATTACGTAAATAAAAAGCATCTATCAAGGCTTATTCCGGTTTTAAAACGCGAACTGGCCGAGGTAGAATCTCGAAAAGAGAGCAAAAAAGCTCAAAAGGCCTTAAGGGAGCATGAAGAGCAGTATCGTCTATTTGTTGAAAATTTTCAAGGTGTGTCATTTCGCGGATATAAAGGTTATAAGTTCGAATTTCTGCATGGAAATGTTAAAAAAATGACTGGATATGATGAGACGGATTTTTTGTCAGGAAATGTTAAGTTTAATCAACTGATACATCCTGAAGATTCAAAGTGGGTTCGAGAAGACCTAATTAGATTCATATCGTCACAAAAAAACACTACTCAGAGAAAGTTTCGTATTCTTGATAAAAATGGGAAGATTCACTGGATTCTCGAGGGAATCTCCAAATTTATTTCTAATGATGGGGAGATTGGAATTTATGGGACATTACAAGATATATCTGATCGTGAAAGCGCTATAGAATTGCTCACAAAAAGTGAATCCAGGTACAAGGAGTTGGTTGAAAAGATGAGCAGTGGTGTCGCAGTTTACAATCCAACGGATGATGGTGAGGATATGGTCATTGTTGATTTCAACTCTGCAGGGGAAAAAATTGATGTTGTTAATAGAAAAGACATTATAGGGCAAAGAGTAACTGATGCATTCCCAGGAATAGAAGAATTCGGACTTCTAGCTGTTCTTAAGAGGGTCTGGCATACAGGGATACCAGAGATTTATCCTATCAAAAAGTATGAAGATCAACGTGTCTCCGGTTGGCGAGAGAATTATATCTACAAACTCCCTTCAGGGGAGGTTGTTGCGATCTATGACGATGTCACTGAGAGCAAAATTGCAGAAAATAATTTAAGAAATAGTGAGGAGAAGTATAGGACAATTCTTGAGAGTATTGAAGAGGGGTATTATGAAGTCGATCTTTCAGGTAATTTCACTTTCTTCAATGATTCATTATGTAGAATCATTGGATATTCAAGAGAAGAGTTGAATTTGATGAGTTACACTGATTTTATGGACGATTTAAACTCTGATCGGGTTAGGAAAATCTTCAATAAGGCTTATATGAAAGGATATTTTCCTGATACAGTGGATTGTGAGATTATTGCCAAAAATGGTGAAAAAAGGGTAATTGGGATGTCAGTTACCCTTTTGAAGAAGAAAAATAATAAATTTGTCGGGTTTAGGGGCATTATTCGCGACGTGACCGAGCGCAAAAAGGCTCAGGAAGATCTACAAAAGGCTTATGAAGAGCTAAAAAGTGTGGATAGGATGAAGAGCGAATTTGCGGCGATTGCTACTCATGAGATCGGCACGCCGTTATCAGTCATAAGGACAAATATTGAAATGATAGAGGCTGGCATGTTTGGGGAGGTTAGTTCGGATCAGAAAGAGAGATTAAAAGTTATGAAAAAGAATACTGATTACCTCGTAAAGCTGAATCGTGAGATGATGGATATATCCAGAATTGATACCGGGAAGCTAAAACTTAGAAAAGAACCCACTCGTATCGGTGAACTTGTAAGGGATGCTGCAAAAGATATGGGAAGCTTTGCAGAAGGTAAAGAACTTGAAATGACAATCAATTTGCCAGATGAAAGTCGCGTTCTCAATTGCGATGGTGAGAGAATAAGGCAGGTGGTTAACAACCTTGTGACAAATGCCATTAAGTTTACACCCAAGCATGGCAAGATAGGTGTTGGTGTTGAGAACCTTCAAGACTCTGTGATGGTAAAAGTATTTGATAATGGTATAGGTATCCCTAAAGAAGAGCACGAGAATATATTTAAGAGGTTCTATGAGATAGGAGATCATCTCAGTCACGAGAGTGGAGGTACCGGTCTTGGTCTTGCAATTGTGAAGGGTATAGTCGAAGCTCATGGAGGTGAGGTATGGACCGAGAGTGAGCTTGGTAAAGGAAGTACTTTTTATTTCACTATACCCCTGCAGGATGTCGATATAGACAAGTGGTTATGAGTTTATGAATATAATATTATATGAACAAATTAACTTTTTTTTAAAAAAAATCAAATAGAAATGTATATACTGCCTAAGATATGTACCATATACTATATTTTATGGAAATAAAACTTATTTAAATTTAAAGTGTGTGATTATTAGTGAGAAAAGTGATATCAATATTATGTGTTATGCTTCTCCTTGTAAGTGTTTCTGCAAGCTATAGGATTGGCAGGGATATGGTAGGAGAGAGTGACGTATTAAATGAAGAGGATATTGCATTTTATCAGACTTTTTCAATTAATTCTGCCGATATCTCTTTGTTACCTGTACCAACTCTAATTATTACACCAGATCCTACATCAATGGAATCTGCAGAATTGATTGCCGAAGAAACCTCCAGTTGCGCTGAGAATGCCCCAGGTTTATCCAATAATAGGGTATTGTGTAATTGTTCCCCTTGTAAGTATTATATCGAGCTTATCCCGACTGATGACGCTTTAAACGACTCTTTTTTTAATTCGAGTTAAAAGAAGTGATGACCTATGGCAGGCACCATAAGTCATAGTTACATTTGAACTTTCAAAAAACCTATTTCACATATAAAGTTCCTTTTCCTGTCCCTCTTACGGCAAGATCTCCGGTGTATTTTTTGAACTCTGTTGATCCGATAGACTCAGAACCCTCTAACTTAAAAGAGGGTAACATATCTACAACAGTTCCTTTCACCATGACCGTACCGTTTGTCATCTCCGCACCCGGAAGATCTGCATTCCCCTCAATGGTGATCGAACCTCCGGTCATATTGAGGCCCGCAAGTAATCCTGCATCTCCTCCGACCTCGATCTCACCGCCACTCATATGATCACCGACATAATCACCAACATTTCCTTTGACGGTGATCTTACCACCTTTCATTCCGATAGTCTCTCCTCTGTATGCGGAACCCACATAATCACCGGCGTTTCCCTCAATTACAAGTTCTCCATCATTCATCTCCCTACCTGCCCAGGAGTCTGCATTACCATTTACAACGATAGTACCGCCAGACATCACTGCGCCACAGTGCATATCCACATCACCATTAACAATGATTTTACCGTTTCCCATTCCTGAACCGATCCTCTTCACTCGTGAGAAATCGCCTTCCAGTGTAATCGTGGTATCTTCTGGACCTGCAGAACCATCTACAGTTATGTCAAAGAGGGATCCAAGACTTACAACCTGATTACCATGCCAGGTTTCCATCGCCTTGATATCATCTGCGCTCTTCCCTGCCATATTATCAGGCCCAATTAAATATCCGTCTACAGGGATCTTGAATGACTCTTTTGGTTTTATTGTAATCTTTTGTTCTGCCATGATTAAGCCCCCTTTGTGCTTATCATGTATGGATTTGGAACATAAGCATCTTGAACCGGGTAATTTGCCATATTGATCGAATAACACTCTTTGAACTTCTCTTGTAGATCCGGTAGCATTGCGTCCATGATTGAGTCATCCTTTAACTCAGGATCTACGAAGAATGTCTTTCCTTTCGGTACGGCGACGATCTCATTGTCCTTACAGACTATCTCTCCACCTTTGATTGTGTAAGCAGTGTACGAGAATGCTCTCTCAATGCTCTTATAATCTACAGAAGGGTCAACCTCTTTCGGAGCGATGTCATATATTGCGATATCCGCATCGGCGCCGATTCCTAGATGTCCTTTACCATGTTTATCAATTCCAAGGATCTTTGCCGGTGCACCTCTTGTCATGATTGCAATGTCATTCCAATCGAGTTCTCTGTCAAGCGATGGAAGTATTGCATGAGAATTAACGACCGGATGAACCTCCTCAAGCATCGCCTCTCTCTTCTTCTTGCTCATAAGTTGGGCAAATATCTGGGGGTAGAATGTGAACGGGCATCCGTTGGGGTGGTCAGTCGTTATTACCATCTTCCATGGATCCTCGATGAGAAGTGGAAGTTCTATTCCCACAGCCCACATTACTGCGTGTGGTGGAACCTTGGCACCGTAGACGAAAGGAACAACACCTGAACCAACCTCGAGTTCCACATCATGGTTACTCCATTTCCTTCTAGTAAGCTTGTACAGATTGAACTCATGAGGTCCGTCTCCAGTCATTGTAGTGGTATCACAAAACATAACGACCCCAAGATCTATCGTTAAGTTGTCATGGGCGTTGACGTACTTTGCAATCTCGTCTGCCTTTGAACAGAAGTCTCCCCAGTTCTCTCCACCATAACCGTGGAACTGGGCGTGTGTTGCGTGCATAGTCTGTCTATTGTCATTTTTAACATCACTAAGAAGGCCGTAAGTCT
>JAXHTN010000072.1:0-9345 GCA_034190145.1 Halobacteriota archaeon
TTTGCAGGAAGCATCAGAAACGAGCAGATGATGGGTACACTAGAAGCGATGCTTGTAACTCCGACAAAAACCTCTTCAATAATAACTTTCTCTTCGCTATGGAGCTTCATCTTTGCATCTTTTAGAGTTCTGATATACCTCTTGATGGGTGTTCTCGTATTTAATGTTGAGATGAATGATGCGAATTTCATCGGAGCTATAGTCGTGATCTTTTTAACGATACTCTGCTTCTCAAGTCTTGGAATTATTTCGGCGAGTTTTATAATGGTCTTCAAGAGAGGAGATCCGATAAATTGGGTCTTTAATATGGCATCCGGCCTTCTTGGTGGAGTGTTGTACCCCATTGCAGTTCTACCGGAATGGCTCCAAAATCTCTCATATCTTCTGCCGATAACATATTCGCTCAGGGCGATGAGGCTTGCCCTATTACAGGGAATGCCTATGGAAGCCTTTGCCACTGACATCATCGCTCTTGTGATCTTTTCAGCTGTTATGCTTCCTATAGGGATGGTAATCTTCAGGTATGCAGTAAAAAGGGCAAAACAGGATGGGACTCTTACACAGTATTAACCAATTAGAAGTTTTTTCACTCGAGCGAGGATCTTGAAAACCACTACTATTTAAGTATCTTGAGGGTGTACATTTCAAAGGTGAAATTTTATGCCAAACATTACAATAGACGGACCAGAGTTGAAGGATATTGACGCAAAGAGAGAGCTCGTTAAATCGATCACCGATGCAGCATCAAAAGCATATGGAATTCCAAAAGAAGCATTTGTGATACTGATCAGAGAGAGTGCACCTGAAAATGTAGCAATTGGTGGTACTCTTCTTACAGATAGGGCCAAATAGGCCTTCTCTTATCTTTGGACTGTGGTATAAGGTCCGAAGATTGATTTTTTTATTACACAAAATTTGGGAAGTGAATATCGATCACCCTAAACTATGGGCTGCTTGCCTTGACAATATCTTTATCCAAAATCTGAAATGATGTAAAAAAACTGATTGTTTGAGTGGTTAAGATAAAAAATAAAGAAGTATGAAAGGTTATTACCTTTCAATTATCCTTTTTAATTTCTTTTTCTTTGCAATAAAAAGACCAACCCAAGTATCATTGCGGCCGGTATTGCAATTGTTGGAAATTCAGGGATTTCCTCATTAGGTGGAAAATCATTTCCTGGAGGGGTTGCAGTACAATCGTGTGAAAACGGGTTTGTAACAATTGGTACGTTCTCTTCATTAGCACCCACTGCGTCAAAGTGCACTTTTATTGGGCTTAGTGTATTTATTGATACAGGTAAGGTGATATTTCCACCAGGAATTAATATATCTCCGTCCAATACTTCAATGATCTGGTAATAAACGCCTTTTCCTTCTTGAAAGACTCCATGCGGAGATACTTTGTATTCAGGATCAGATGTAACAGTTGGCTGAGTTTGTTGGTCTGTTAAAAGCGTCCAACCTGTTAGTTCTGTGCCCTCAACCATAATACTCTCGCCGCCTGTCAAGGGCCTATTAGTTGCAACTAAAAGGTAAAGAATTCCTACACTCTCATCGTTATCATTATTTGATGATGGGTCGTGGTATGTTATCCTGAGGTCAAAATTTGATGCACTTGTTGTACTACTTTCAGTTAGCCAAGGATCGGGATCTACTCCTATATAAGTACCACCGATGGCCTCTAACCAAAGATGATTTTGTACACCTGTAGCAGTATCTTGTTTTGCTATGGCACTTCCGGAGACAGAAATTAGTAACAATGAAATTAAGAGTGTCAATGTTACAAAGCCTAGCCTCCTGCTTCTAATTACATCTCTCATGTTTATTCACCATACAATATAATGTACCTAATATTATAATAATATGACTATTCGTCACTAAAAGTAATTTTAAAATACTAAAATATTAATAATTACAATAAAAAAAATAAATTACGTCATACATCATACTTAATCCCCCTTTGCTTTGCTATACATTCAGGTAAAAACACTTGAATATATAAGTCAAGTCCTATCGCTGAAATCGTCGCAAAACATATACCTTCTTCAGGCATATATTCTACTGTTATATTTTGGGGGGATCAATTGAACTTTAATAAATTAAAAGAAATAAAGTTGTCACATAATGAGATACTTCTCACATCGCCTGATCATTCCGGTAGGATCACAAGGATCGAAAAGAGGTAAAAATGACAACAGATGGATACTCTATTCAGATTGAGGGCGTGAGTAGAGCTTTTGGTGATCTTTTGGCCGTAAATAATCTCTCACTCAGTGTAAAAGAAGGAGAGGTATTCGGTCTTCTCGGCCCAAACGGTGCGGGTAAGACTACATTACTCAAGATCTTAACAGGACAATTAAGTCCAACGAAAGGTCGTGCACTGGTACTGGGAATGGAACCTTACAACGATCCCGTGGCAGCAAAAGTGGATATGGGGATAGTGCCTGAGATTGAATCCCCGCCATCCTTTCTTACAGGTAGAGAGTACCTAGAGTACGTCGGCCTGATAAGAGGTATCAGTGATATCCAGGAGAAGATGGAGTACTGGATAAAGTATCTAGATATGGAGGACGTTCAGAATGTGCTCGGAAAGGATATGTCCAAGGGCACAAAACAGAGACTGATGCTCTCTGCTGCTTTCATGCATGATCCGAAACTGCTCTTCCTGGACGAACCCTTCATCGGCCTTGACCCGTATCATCAGAAGCATGTGAAGGAATACTTAGAAAGATATGTCGGTGAAGGGGGGACGATCTTCATATGCACCCATATCCTTGAGATCGCAGAGAAGATATGTACAAGGATCGCGATAATCGATCACGGAAAGATCGTCTCATCCGGAAGTGTGGATGAACTGACAAATAAGGGCGAGACTCTTGACGATGCATTTCTCAGGTACACAAGAGGATCAAGGGAGAACCTGTGAGTTGACGGCCTATGGGGGGAATTTTAAAGAATATTGATATCATACGGATGATGATGCTAGAGGAGTACCGGATGCAATCGGCCATGATCGGTAAGTTTCAGTTCCTCTTCTTTCCGGTTCTCATATCTGTCTTTTCACTCGTGATCAGTATCACGTCAACTTCACTATTGAATGCAATGCCTATGGAGAGGGTTTATCTTCTTTTGCACACGATTATGATGGCATATGCAATGAGCGTTGGGGCCTTTGCTCTCTTCGGTGAATCGATTGCAGAGAGGAGGTTCGGGCAGATGGATCTTATGCTATCGACACCGCTAACCCAACCGATAGATTTCAAAGATGTGTTCCTTGCATTCTATATCAAAGATACAATCTACTATATTGCGATATCAATAGTGCCAATAATAACCGGTATCCTGCTCTCGATACCTCTAACAGGATTCAGACTAACAAGTGTAATCTTTCTAGCTTTAACTATGACACTCTCCTTTCTTCTCGGCATATCATTCTCATTCTTCCTATCTTCAGTATATGTGAGGTGGAGGGGGATTTTTGCCATAATTGCAGGTTCAATACTTCTTTTGATCCTCGGTAGTTATGCGACAGGGCTTTTTAGCATCGAAGATATGCTACCGACGCTTTCATTCCAGTATACAAGAGATCCTTTGTATCTTCTTATGGCCATCTTAGCGATTCTGGCCTTCTCTTTCTTTGCACTCAGATTCATCAAGATAGAGTTTGGCAAGAGGTCCCAGGTCTTTCAACCTGAGATTGTTACGACCGAGAAGAGATTCGGTTTTATGGGGGGCTACTCCACATTTGTTGCTAAGGAGTGGCTCGATATGAGAAGGAGCAGAACACTTTATCCTGTCATGGGCTCGTATGTTGGGACACTCGTTTTCTTGGCAGCAGTCCTCTGGTTTTTAAGGACTGTGCTGACACTATCTATCCAATTCGGCATCGTCTTCTATGCGGCAATGATAGGTTTTTTTGGGATGACGATCTATAGTTGGCTAAACGTCATAGATTCACCGGACTTCTATCAACTGCTTCCCGTTACTGTTCCGAGACTCATCAAGACAAAACTCCTGCTCTTTGTCATACTTGCATCTCTTATATCCTCGGTATTCCTTGTGGTTCTGAGTATTGTAAACTCAGAGGTTCATCTCATCTGGCTTGCCCTCCTTGTTGGACTCACAACGACCTCTTACACTGTGATTGTGACTGCATACCTCACAGGACTTAGGACAAACACTTATCTCTTTGACCCACGCATACTTGGGATATTTGCTGCTATGGTTGTTCCACCACTAGTGATAATTGCAATCGCCTCCTTCAAGTTGACGGAGGATTTATTAAAGTACGGCCTCTTTATAGCAATGGTTTGTGCTTTACTTCTTGTATTCATAGCACTTATGTATAGGGGAATAGAACGCAAGTGGGGTAGCGAAACGTTTCTCTTCTGAGCTTCTCTTCCTTTAAAAAAGCCTAAGAGGTACGAGTTCAACTATATATCGTCCCATGCAAGATGATGATAAGATCCTCTTCATATTGATTGCGATGGTGGTTCTATTATTCATAACAATCCACCTGATATTTCCGGTCTAGAAGAAAGCATTTAAAGCCTTACGACAAGGTAGGTATGGTAATTAAAGTGATTCAATCTGTAGACCTAGTAAAGAGATACGGTGACTTTACTGCTGTTAACGGTGTGAACTTCGATGTTTCAAAGGGGGAGATTCTTGGAATAGTCGGTCCTAATGGTGCCGGAAAGACTACTATCCTTAAGATGTGTTGCGGACTTGTTAAACCGACCGAAGGGAGTATCAAGATAGCTGATTACAATATGGCTGAAAATGAACTTGAGATCAAGAATCTGATCGGATTTGTACCTGAAGATTCCCCACTCTACGAGAGCATGTATGTTCGTGATTACCTAAGGTTCTTCTCTGAGATTTTCGGACTTGAAAGGAAGATGGCCGACGATAGAATAGACAATCTACTCGCTTCTCTTAAGCTCTCTGCAAATGGCAAGAAACTGGGAGACTGCTCAAAGGGTATGAAGAGGAAGGTTATTATCGCAAGGTCTCTTATCAACGATCCCGAGCTTCTGATATACGATGAACCGACATCAGGACTCGATCCTATGACCTCTCTTTATGTTGTGGAGTTCATCAAACAGCTGAAGGCTCTGGGCAAAACAGTTATCTTCAGTGCTCACAATCTATATCAGGTAGAATCGGTATGTGACAAGGTTCTCATTGTAAACAATGGTAATGAAGTGGGTGCCGGATCAATCAACGATCTGAAGAAGAAATTCGGTAGCATGGACTATCTGATACAATTTGATGTCAACCACGATCTTGATCTTGATGTGGAAGAGATCGGTGACCATTACATCAAGAGAACCGGGAGTATCGAAGAGCTCAATAAGATAACGAAGATGATCACTGAGAACGATGGAAGGATACTGGATATCAGAACCATTGAATCTTCCCTCGAAGAGATTTTCGTGAGCATGGTAGAGCAGTAATCGGTTAATCGCAGTAAATAACAGCACAGGTAAAGGATGGGAAGCAGACTAATATTTGTACCTTTGAGATTCATATTTTTAACTCTCTTTTTGGTCATTGCGGGTTTTGTCATAAGCCTCCTATTCTTTGGACTGGTAAATGTGGCTTTCCTGAAATTGGGGTTCAATTGGAGACATGCAATGATGATACTCTTTGCGACCCTCGTTGGAAGTGTCATCAACATACCTATAAAGACTATTGAGTCCGAAAGACCGGTTGTTGCAATGAGTTACAAGAGGATTTTTGGGAACCCGAATAAAGTCCCGATATTTGATGTAAAAGATATCAAGACTGTAGTTGCTGCAAATGTCGGTGGTGCAATAATTCCTAGCATGATATCATTTTACCTGCTTTTTAGGATACCGTCACAACTTGAATATGCCATCATAGGAATATTTACTGTCTCCTTGATCACACACATACTTGCAAAACCTGTACGCGGACTCGGCATAACCGTGCCCGCATTCGTACCACCTGTTACAGCAGCTGTATGTGCAATCACTATGAAATATATCTTCGGTCTTCCCCAGGGCTCTGTTTTTGTGATAGCTTACGTAAGTGGAGTTCTCGGAACACTGATCGGAGCCGATCTTACAAACCTCGGGTTGATAGGTCAACTTGGGGCACCGGTTGCAAGCATCGGCGGTGCCGGAACATTTGATGGAGTCTTCCTTGCTGGTGTCATAGCAGTACTCCTCTCCTAAGTGATATTTTTCTAGAAAGGCAATGAATAATATTATATAGTATAAGACGAGGATGTATATGTTTATCAGTTTCGAAATCATTTAATAGTTCGACCAACAAAGTTGATTGATGATTTTCATAGCTTATTAAGTAGGAGAACGTATCAATGCCAGAAAGACATAGACCAAGACGAGGGTCCCTCGGTTACTCTCCAAGAAAGAGGGCAAAGAGGGCTACCCCAAGAATCAGATCGTGGCCAGATGTAGATGGTTCACCAAAGATCCAAGGATTTGCAGGTTACAAAGTTGGAATGACTCATGTTATTATGATAGATGATCGGCCAGGTAGTCTCACAGAGGGAGTCGAGATCTCTGTTCCAGTGACGATTGTTGAAACGCCTCCGCTGCAAATTGATGCGGTCCGTGCATATGGTGAGGATGTCTACGGTAAAAAAGTTATATGTGAGGCTTTTTCCGGAAGGCCTAGTGAGAAGACAAACTTAAATAAGATCAAAGAGATGATCGAAACGGGGAAGGTAAAAGGTATAAGGATTATGGCGTCTACGTCACCGAACAAAGTATCCGGAATTCCGAAGAGGATCCAGGAGATTCTGGAGATAGGAGTAGGGGGGTCAGATGTCGGGGATTGTTTTGAGTATGCTCAGGAGCTTCTTGGAAAAGAGATAAAAGCTTCTGAAGTCTTTGCCGAGGGAGAGTTTATAGATGTTGCCGCCATCACTAAAGGAAAAGGTACGCAGGGACCGGTGAAGAGATGGGGCACAATGATTCAGTTCGGTAAAGCTCTCAGGTCAAGTAAAGGTAGACATATCGGAACTCTCGGGCCATGGAATCCGCACAGAGTACGATGGACCGTTCCTCAGTTAGGTCAAACAGGATATCATCAGCGGACAGAGTATAACAAACGGATACTCAAGATCAGTGATGATGGTGCGGAAGTTGTACCGGCCGGAGGATTTTTGAATTACGGTGTTGTTAGAAATGAGTACTTGATGATAAAAGGATCGATACCCGGACCAAGCAAGCGTCTAATTCGTATAAGGCCCGCAATCAGATCCAAAATCACAATCAAAGATGCCCCTGATATCACATATATCAGCACTGCGTCAAAACAAGGTGTTTAGAAGATGATGGCTAGTGTTATTGACTTATCTGGAAATGTCGTAAAAGAGATCGAATTACCTTCCGTATTTGAGGAGTTTTATAGACCGGATCTTATTAAAAAAGCTGTACTTGCTGCTCAAGCAAACAGGCTTCAGCCGTACGGTCCGACCTCCCGATCAGGGGTTAATACCTCTGCAATGACATGGGGGACGGGAAGGGCAGCCGCAAGAGTTCCCAGAATCAAGAATGGAAGGAGAGCTGCTCGTGTACCTCAGGCAGTGGGTGGTAGAAGAGCACACCCCCCAAAGCCAGAGAAGGATTATTCTGAGAAGATAAATGACAAGGAGAGAAAGAAGGCGATAAGATCTGCGATTGCCGCTACAGCTGACTCTGATATGGTAAAGAGTCGTGGTCACAAGTTCGAAAGAGCAGTACCGGTTGTTGTTGAAGACGGTTTTGAGGGGTTGAGTAAGACAAAAGAGGTGCAATCCTTCTTGCAGGTCACGAATCTATGGGAAGACGTACTCAGAGCAAAGAATGGTAAGGCTGTCAGGGCTGGAAAGGGTACCATGAGGGGGAGGAGATACAAGCGCAGGAAGAGCATCCTTATAGTCTCAAAAGAGGGTGGAAATATACTCAGAGCTGCCCGTAACCTTCCAGGAGTCGATGTAACTCCTGTCAAGCACTTGAATGCAGAGTTGCTTGCACCTGGTGCGGATGCCGGTAGACTTGTAGTCTGGACAGAATCAGCGATAAGCGAATTAGGAGCGATTTATAAGAATTGAGGATCAAAATGTCAGTCATTAAATTCCCTTATGTAACAGAAAAAGCGACATCTATAATGGATGAGAAGAACACTCTGACTTTTGTGGTTGATGTCAGGGCATCTAAGCCACAGATAAGAAGAGATGTAGAAAAACTTTTTGATGTTACGGTTGTAGATGTAAAAACGATGATTACGCCAAAGGGTGAAAAGAAAGCCCTTGTTTCATTATCAGATGAGGATTCAGCAGACGATATTATTACTCGCCTGGGAGTGTTCTGATGGGAAAACGAATTATTTCACAAAACAGAGGAAGAGGAAGTCCTACCTACAGATCGCCCTCTCACAGGCATAAAGGACCCCTTGAGCATGTAAAGACTGGCAGAGGAGAGGTTTTAAAGGGAGAGGTCACCGAAATACTTCACGATCCGGCAAGGAATGCTCCGATTGCAAAAGTCTCATTCGGAAATAAGAATCAACTTGTATTAATACCGGAAGGAGTTTCCGTGGGTGAAGAGATTATATATGGAAATACGGCAGAGATAAAGCCTGGTAACACCTTAGAGGTTGGAAGTATTCCAGAAGGGGTTCCAATATGTAACATCGAATCGCGCCCCGGTAGCGGAGGTAATTTTGTGAGGGCTTCTGGTGTCTATGGGACTCTTGTTGCTCAAGAACCCGGAAGGACACTGGTCAAGTTGCCGAGTGGAAAGACAAAATGGTTGAACTCAAAATGTAAGGCGACTATCGGTGTTGTGGCCGGAGGCGGAAGGGTGGATAAACCTTTCCTTAAAGCAGGTAAAAAATACCATAAGGTAAAGTCCAAGGCAGTGAAGTACCCCCGTGTGAGAGGTGTGGCTATGAATCCTGTTGACCACCCATTCGGTGGTGGAAGTCATCAACACCCGGGTAAATCCAAGACGGTTAGTAGGCGAGCTCCTCATGGTAGAAAGGTTGGTAGCATTTCAGCAAGGAGAACAGGTAAGAGGTGACGCATGGCGAAGAAGAAGAGGACTGATGTCGGACCCCGAAGAAAGGGTGAATTCACTTATAGAGGTTATAATATTGAGCAGCTTAAAGGTATGAGTTTGGAAGAATTGGGTGCTTTATTTCCATCAAAACAGCGTAGAAAGCTGAAAAGAGGACTTACACCGGAAGAAGAAAAGTTTTTGAAGTCTTTGAGATCCAAAGGTGATCGTCCGATCAGAACTCACCTCAGGGATATGATCGTCCTCCCGGAGATGGTAGGAATAGAGATAAGCATTCATGATGGCAGAG
>JAXHTN010000073.1:0-9326 GCA_034190145.1 Halobacteriota archaeon
CTTCTTCATACAAGAGGAATGCCATGTAAGCAAGAGCAGAATAGACGATATCTCGTTCTTCCTCCGAATAATTAGGATTCGGTGTGATCACCTTACGGATCTTGTCAAGTTGCAGTATCTTTACATTAACATTTTTCTCAAGAAGGAGTTCTCTTACCCGCTCCGAGACAGTCGTCTTCCCACATCCCGGAAGTCCTGTCACCCAGATAACCCAGCTCATTGTATCTATCTACTAGGCGGGCCTCTGCCATATCATTTTTCCCTTGTGCCTTTTTAATAGTTGGTGAAACTGACAAGAATTCAAAAAAATTAATTATTTTACTAAACTTCTTCTTAAAAAGAGATTAATTTAACAATAATAGCAGAAGATTGATACAAATGTGCGGATATAAGACAAAAGATTATTATAATGTCCTTATCATACAGCAGGATAGGGTTGTTATCTCAGAAAAATAACACTAATATCAGGAATAAATAATATGATTAAAGTTCAAAAAAACAAGAAAAAAATTGTTATGACCATCTTTTGTATGCTACTGGTGGTGGTTGTAAGCTCATTTGTTAATCAAGATACAGTAGCACAATCGGAATTTCACTTAAAATCAGGAGATGTCGTAACTATCCCGATCATAATTAATGAGGGTGATACAAGCAATGGGATCTCTGGTTTTCATATCCTTTTTAAATACGACCCCTCGGTTGTCCGAGTGCTAAGTATCGGAGATAGCGACCTGGATCTTGAGACATTTAAAGAAATAAACAATAATTATGGTTTTACACGATATGCAGCAGTCGATACTTTAGGTGCAATCAGTAGTCTTTCTAATTCTGATGTTAAACTCGCTGATTTGAAGATACAAGCTGTGGGAGATGAGGGTGATTCCTGCAATCTTAAACTTGAGTTCCCAACAATTTTTGATGGTGATTCTGATAAGATCGTCAAAAATAGTATCAGTGTTACTCTTATTCTAGATGAAGATGTAACCGATCTGGAATATTCTGACGCAACACCAACACCAACACCGACTCCAACACCCACACCGACTCCAACACCCCGACCTAGACAAAATCCTTATTGGTATCCATATTGGCGTTGGTAGATATGAGCTATAGCAAAGAACACTTATATTTTAGTGTACCAAACAGTAATTATGAGCCCTGATGAGATGATTGAAAAACCTGGAATTACTCTAGTGCCTGATACGAGCGTCATAATTGACGGAAGAGTCAGTGCGAGAATTGAGAGTGGTGAATTTGAAGGGGCCACTGTTATTATTCCTGAGGCTGCAGTCTCGGAACTTGAAAATCAGGCAAACCAAGGGAAGGAAGTTGGGTATAGCGGTCTTGCCGAACTTAAAAGACTTAGCATGATGGCAAGAGATGGAAAGATTCAGATGATGTATACTGGGGATCGTCCGAGTCTTGATCAGATAAAACTTGCATCTGGTGGCGAGATCGACTCTATGATACGAGACATAGCTTGTGATTTTGAGGCATTGTTTATAACAAGTGATGTTGTTCAAAGTGAGGTTGCTGAAGCAAAAGGTCTGAATGTTGTCTACCTCCCCCCTGAGAAGACGGCCGAGATAAATCACCTCCATATACTAAGTTACTTCTCAAAGAATACTATGTCGGTTCATCTGAAAGAGGGTGTCGTTCCGATGGCAAAGAGGGGTAAGATCGGGAATATGAAACTTCAGAAGATACGCGATAAAGTCCTCTCTGAGCGGGAGCTTAAAGCCATCTCACGTGAGCTTATCGAACAGACCAAGAGGGATGCTAAAGGCTTTATTGAGATTGAAAAAAGAGGGGCTGTAGTCCTTCAGCTAGGACCAATAAGGATTGCCATAACTCGACCACCGTTTTCAGAGGGTATTGAGATCACTGCGGTACGTCCTGTGGCAAATGTAAAACTTGACGATTACAAGCTCAGTAAAGAACTTAAAAACCGCTTGATAAAGGGACAGAGGGGTGTGCTTATCTCTGGTCCTCCCGGTGCCGGAAAGTCAACATTTGCCGCATGTGTTGCCGATTTTCTATGCAATAAGTATGTTGTCAAAACAATGGAGTCTCCAAGGGACCTGCAGGTATCCGAAACAATAACACAGTATACTACACTCGAAGGCAGCATGAATAACACCGCAGACATACTTCTTCTAGTAAGGCCTGATTACACCATCTACGACGAGATGCGCAGAGATAACGATTTCAAGATATTTGCCGATATGAGGTCTTCTGGCGTAGGTATGATAGGGATCGTTCATTCAACTACCGCAATTGATGCTTTGCAAAGAGTAATATGGCGACTGGATCTTGGTATGATCCCTCAGGTGGTAGATACTGTAATATTCATTGACTCTGGAAAGGTTGTGAAGGTTTACGATCTTAAGTTTACAGTCAAGGTTCCATCTGGTATGTACGAATCCGATCTGGCGCGTCCGGTAATCGATGTTGTGGAATTTGGTACGGGGACTCTGGAGTACGAGATCTATACTTACGGTGAACAGATAGTTGTGATGCCCGTAGTTGAAACTTTCACCAAGAATCCAACGTGGAGGCTTGCCGAGCGATGGATCGAGCAAGAGGCCGGAAGATATGTCGAGAATGTTCAGGCTGATATGCTCTCAGATAACAAAGCAAGGATCTATGTGCAGAAGCAGGATATCCCAAAGATAATTGGAAAGAACGGGAGCACCATCGATAAACTTGAGAAACGACTCGGAATAAGTATAGATGTCGAGACTTTGTAGGTTCTCAGAAACCGTCATAGATCTCATCGTGTGGGTGCACTCTGATCCCTTCAGAGGCGATATCAAATGGATGCAGTTTCTTGCTGTGCGATGAGCCTCTCATCTTGTAAATCTCAAGGCTATGGACCCTCTCATTCTCGATTCTTTTATAATACATTGCAATTGTACCCTCGGTTACGAAGTTCTCAACTCCGAATCTGTTCGGATTTGTTTCGTCCACTATCTCACAAGTAAATAGTGTTGTCAGACCGAGCATCTCCATTGTCACACTCAGCTTCAGTAGTTCTATTCTTATCTTTGCAGGATCATTTATATAGAATCCAATAGATGTGGAAGAGTCGACGACCGCTCTTTTTGCACCCATCTCGTCTTGAATATTGATGATCTGATCAACCATGAACTTCATATCAAAGGGTCTAACATCAACATACTTCTCAGACGACTCAATATCAAGTTTTGCGGATGTGGCATCAACTATTACAAGCTTACCTTCATCTTCGAGTTCCTTCAGATCCCAACCGAATGTCATTGCATTCTCACGGATTGTCTTTGGCCTCTCCTCCGTAGCAATTAAGATGCCGCATTCACCAAACTTTACAATTCCATTGTACAAATATTGAAGACAAAATATCGTTTTTCCAGCACCTGAAGTTCCAGAGATAAGATATGTCCTATTTCTGAGAAGCCCCCCATTACAGAGTTCATCAAAACCCTCGATGCCGATAGGCACCCTACCGATTGTATTCTTTGTTTCTTCTTGCATTGTTGAAAGATCCTTTCAAGCAGATTCTAGCGCACCTACAGGGCAGACTTTGACGCAAGTGTTACAATCTTCGCATTTCTCGTCTATCTCGATCCAGGTCTCAACCAGATCAATAGCATCAAATTTGCATACAGCAACACACGTACCGCAGTATCCGCATTTGTATCTGTTGATATTTACCATATTATTTTTCTCCCTCCTAATGTGAAAGCCTTAAAACGCAAGAGTATATATACCTCCATATTCCTTATAATTTCTTGGGTTAACTGTATGATAGTATCACTCGATCTGGAACTGAGGGACATCCCCGGACAACTTTCACTTGCTCTAAAGCCGATATCCGAATCCGGTGCTAACATTGTTGGTGTTATTCATCACCGTGAGAAGATGACTCCAAGGCATACGCTACCGGTTCAGGTGACAGTAGAGGTAGATCAGAAAAGATTGGAGTCCCTCATTGACAAGCTAAAGAGTGAAGGGATCATAGTCGCAAGAGTCGGTGAAGAACGACTGAAAGAGAGGGTTCTTGTGATGCTCACAGGACATATTCTTGATACGGATGTCAAGGATACCGTCGATGCAGTAGATAACACCGGTTTTGCCGAGGTTGTTGATCTGAAGTTATCGATGCCAGGAATAGATAAAAGATCGTCAGCATCCCTTGTAATCAATGCAATGGGTGAAAAAGAGCTTTGCGAATCGCTGAATCTTCTAAGGGAAATAGCATCAAAGAAAGATCTTTTGATGATCACACCGATCGGTTTCTAGACTGTATTTTCCTCGATTATTGATTAATAAATTCGTTGTCAGTTGATCTCCTTGATCCTTAAAAAAAGAATAAGAACTTTTATATATACCGATTATACATTTTCCCACTAACTATAAACCATTAAAATTTGGAGGAGAACATGGCTACGGAAGATTCTATAAAAACGGCAAATGAAGATGCAATTCTCAACACACTCCGACAGATTGTTGGGCCCACAAATGCCACATCCCACATCGTGGATCTTGTTGCGTATGAGAAGGACCAGAACTGGCCTTTCGTCAACCCTCATCTGCCCGATTATGTTGTGAAAGTTCATGATAAGAAAGAAGTTAGAGAGATAGTCCGCTTTGCGAACAGGTACAAGATACCAATAGTCCCTCTTGCTGCCGGAATAAATGTTAGAGGTCTTTGTATTCCAACACAAGGAGGAATTGTCCTTGATATGAGGGATATGAACAAGATTCTTGAAATTAATAAAGAGATGATGACTGTGACTATTCAACCGGGTGTTACATCTGCACAGTTATCAGCCGCATGCAGAAAATATGGAGTAAGACCAGCACTTACAAGTGCACCGGATATGGCTTCTATCTTTGCAAATTACTTACTTATAGGTCTTTATCACTCATCCTCAAGTGATGGGAATTTCCACATACTAAGTATGGAAGTAGTATTACCATCCGGTGAGATAATAAAGACTGGTTCAAGAGGTCTTGTAGGGGCACCTGGCCCACATGCAAGAGGTGGAGGTCCGGGACTTACAGAGCTATTCATGGGTTCACCAGGTTCATTTGGTGTTGTAACCGAGATGACCGCAAAGCTATACCCCGATCCGAAATACAACGCCGGAGTTGCTTATGGGTATGATGAGTGGGAACCCGCTGTCGAAGTGGGTACGAGACTCATGGATGCAAAAGTTGCCACACAGATTGATATCATTGATGACAACCTTCTGATAACGTTCTTGCCGACTGAGATGGTCGATCGTATGGGGGAGGAAGCTGTAAGAAAGATGCTTCCCAAGGTTGTGATGATATGTACTATCACCGATACGATAAAAGAGAGACTGGACGTCAACAAGAAGGTTGCACAAGGTATCTGTAAGGATGTAACCGAAGGAAAGAACTTCGGTATCGCAAGTATGGGTGGTCTTGGTGAGCTATCATCCGGTGGAAGGATAACAACCGGAATGCTTCAGAAAGGGTACTATCACTGCTTCGCATTCTATGCACCTCTCAACAAATGTATCGACTACCGTGACATAAATTACAAGACTGCTGAAGAGCACGGTTACAGTGCCGAGTACGACGCAAGTCTGCTTGCTATCCCGCAGGCACCATGGAACGGACAGTTGACATATTATGAGCTTGAGGTTCTAACTTGTGATCCGACGGATCCGGTACAGCTTGAACAGATAAGGGGCTACTCAGAAGATCTTGTTCAGAAGATACTGGACTGCGGTATATACGGCTGGTTCAGACCCTATGCAGAGGTTATTGATGTCACACTTGACAGATGGGGTACAACCGGTGAGTTCATAAAGAGGCTGAAGACGCTTGTTGATCCGAACAACATATTGAATCCAGGGAAGTTTGTTTACTAATAGAGGTGATCGATTATGATGGAATTAGAAGAATGGTATAATGTTGCGTGTAGTTGCGTGCACTGCAGGGCCTGTACATCATCAGATATTCACATGACTGGTGATGAGAACTTACCTATATGTCCAAAAGGAAACATGTTCAAGATGGAGTCCTTCTTCGCATGCGGAGCACATGAAATTATCCGTGCCCTTATCGAGGATGAGATAACAGAGAACAGTGCAAGGCTGCAACATGTCGTATACTCGTGTACTATGTGTGGTTACTGTTCATACCACTGTGAGCTCTATTCCCCACCAGGTCAGAAGTGTAAGAAGATGGGCAAGACATTCGTCAACATCTGGCAGGATCTCAGGGCAGATATGATGAAGAGAGGATGGGGGCCACTTGAAGCTCACAACGCAATCCTTAAAAACATCGCAAATACTGACAACGCATGGGGTGGTACCAGAGGAGATCGTGAGAGATGGGCAAAGGGTCTCAATGCAAAAGATCTCAACAAGGAAACCGCTGACGTCCTCTACTTTGCAGGATGTACAACAACCTATGATCCGAAACTGAAGAACTCGATGGTGACTGCAGCTCAGATATTCAACAAAGCTGGTGTTAGCTGGGGTATTCTCGGAAAGAACGAGAAGTGCTGTGCAGGACCGTCCCTTAGGGTAGGTGATCGTGACCAGTTCAAGGCATACGCCCAGGAGAACATGGATCTCTTCAAGAAAGCAGGTGTTAAAACTATTGTAACGTCATGTGCAGGATGCTACAGTACATTCAAGAATGAATACCCGGAGATTGCAGATATGGACGGTATAGAAGTCCTACATGTAACGGAGTTCATTGCAAGGCTTATAAAAGAGAAGAAGATCGAGTTCACAAAAGAAGTCCCGATGAAGGTCACATACCATGACCCATGCCACATTGGAAGGTACGTCGGAGTATTTGATGAACCAAGGGCGATTCTCAGAGCTGTTCCCGGTGTTGAATTAAGGGAGATGATCCAGAACAGAAGGAATTCCTGGTGTTGTGGAGCAGGCGCAGGGATGAGAACCGCACTACCTGACGTGGCTAGTGAGACTGGTCAGCATAGGGTAAAACAGGCAGAAGACACAGGTGCAGAAGTACTTGTATCGTCATGTCCGTTCTGTGCACAGAACTTGATGGATGCAATAAAAGAAGCCGATTCAGATCTAAAATTCATGGACATAACCGAGATACTTGCACAAGCATTGTAACTTCAGGGAATGTTAAGTGAAGAATCGATTCTAAAAACATTGCAACATATAGTGGGGGTAGAGGGTGCAACCAATGACGCCCCCGATCTTATTGCTTATTCTAGAGACCAGAACTGGTTATTTGTACCTCCACAAAGACCTGATTTTATTGTGAAGGTAAGGGATAAAAACCAGATCAGAGAGATTTTGCGACTTGCAAACAGGTACAGGTTACCGGTGGTTCCGCTTGCTACCGGAGTAAATGTTAGAGGGCTCTGCATTCCAACACAAGGGGGGATCGTCCTTGACATGAGGGAGATGAACCGCATCCTTGAGATCAGTCCGAGTATGATGACTGCCACGATTCAACCTGGGGTGACAGCGGGTCAGCTATCCGTAGAATGTATGAAGTATGGGCTCTCACCCAACAATACCAGTGCACCGGATACCGTCAGCGCATTTGCAAATTACCTTCTCCGGGGTCTCTATTTCACACACTCATCCGAAGGTGACGATCATATCCTCTCAATGGAGATCATCCTTCCTTCAGGTGAGGTAATAAAGACTGGGTCTTCAGGAATTAAACCCACTGCCGGTCCATATGCAAGAGGAGGCGGACCAAATCTTACAGGACTGTTTCAGGGTGTTCCCGGAGCCTTTGGTGTCGTAACCGAGATGACTGTAAAGTTACGACCATATCCAAAACACGTCTGGGTCTACTTCTTCGGTTTTGACGACATAGATAAGGAGATCGAGGCGATTGACGAGGTGATGAAGCTCAAGCTCCCGACCCAGCTCACCATGGGAACGCTTCCTGATATGTCAAAGATCAGAAGCCTCGATGATTTTACTGCTCTTATGGGTCTCATGGCAGAGAGGATGGAGCAGAATTTGAGTGAAGCATCTGCCGATCAGGTTGCGAAGCGTATGGAGCAAATAGCGGCAGTATTTCCAAAATCATTTGTAGGTGGCTGTATTCTTGATGATTTCAAGGATAGATTCACCCTCTACAAGAAGACACTTAGAAAGATATTCGTGGAGGCAGGCGGAAAAGACATATCTTCGATAATTAAGACCACCGGCGGATTCTTCTTCTTTTATGAAGATGACATGCAGTCCGGAGGTAGGGCGGATGCAACCATGCTGAGACGAGGTTACTATCATGCGCTTGCATTCTATGGTCCGCTCAACAGGTACAAGGAGTATGACCAGATGTTCAAAGATGTGGCAGTTAAGCATGATCTGGATCCAGAGGGTGCACTTCTGGGTGGAATTACATGTGCGCCATGGCATGGTCAGCAGACCTATCTCGAACGCTCGGTTCTTGTAGATCCCAACGAGAATCCGGAAGGGCTAAAGATATATACAAAGGAATGCGTCGAGAATCTTCTTGATATGGGCATATATGGTTGGTTCAGACCTTATGCAGATACACTGGATGCTACTCTTGAGAGGTGGGGTGCAACAGGTGAATTTTTAAAGAAGATCAAGATGCTGGTTGACCCAAATTCTATCATGAATCCAGGGAGGTTCATCTTCTGAGGAGTTGAAAAGATATGGATCTTGAAGACTGGCACGAGGTTGCATCAAGCTGTATGCACTGTAGAATTTGTGTTAATCCTGAGTTTCATGAGGTTGGTGACTGGGTCCCAATATGTCCCAAGGGCAACAAATTCAAGATGGAAACGTTCTATGCTCCCGGGACCTTTGAACTCATCCGAGCGATCATCGAAGGTGAGCTTACCGAGAACAGTCCGAAGCTACAAAAGGCGATATATTCCTGCACAATGTGCGGTGCGTGTTCAGCCCTTTGTGAGATCTACTCCGCTCCCGGTGCGAAGGTGAAGAGGATGGGTAAGACCTTCGTTGATATGTATATCGATCTCAGGGCAGATATGATGAAGAGAGGATGGGGGCCACTTGAAGCTCACAATGCAATCCTTAAAAACATCGCAAATACCGACAACGCCTGGGGTGGTGCGAGGGCAGATCGTGAGAGGTGGGCGGAAGGTCTTGGTGCAAAAGATCTCAACAAGGAAACCGCTGACGTCCTCTACTTTGCAGGATGTACAACAACCTATGATCCGAAACTGAAGAACTCGATGGTGACGGCAGCTCAGATATTCAACAAAGCTGGTGTTAGCTGGGGTATTCTCGGAAAGAACGAGAAGTGCTGTGCAGGACCGTCCCTTAGGGTAGGTGATCGTGACCAGTTCAAGGCATACGCCCAGG
>JAXHTN010000074.1:0-9298 GCA_034190145.1 Halobacteriota archaeon
GTTCGCTGCACTTGTTGTTATGGATTGAACAAGACTCGGCAATTGCTCCCCTTCGTAAGTTATCGGAGCTACATAAACAAAATACTCGTCATCTGGCAGAGGCTTAGGTATATACCACTACTTATCACGGTACCAATGATAATTGTGTAAAATCCAAAAAATTGAAGATATTTCTTTATCATATATTCCAACCTGGCCTATTATTTTATTAATATATTCACATCAATCCATTAAAAGTTATTCTGGCTAGAACTAAAAAACGGCTGTTCTTTGTCGATAAATACTCTAAACCATAACTCCAAATTCACCCATCGCCAGATAATGGAACTGGTGTTCTTTTCCGCTTTGCAATATTCCTCGTATTCTCTTTGCAACTCTCGTGAATTGAAGTATTTTCTGTTTTTAAAACTTTCAGAGCCTAGTATTCCAGTAATCTCATCCTTTAGAGTCGTTCTCAACCAAATGTTTTCCGGCGTTACGAATCCCATTTTATCCATTCTATTTCTTACTTCTTCAGGTAATATGCCTTTCATGGCATTTCTGAGAACTATCTTCGTAGCTCCATTCTTGATCTTTTGAGAAGATGGTAAAGAAGAGATATATTCTATCAAGCGGTAATCTAAGAATGGGACACGAGCTTCAATAGAAAAAGCCATGGAATTTTTATCCTCATAACGCAAGAGGGCAGGAAGAGATGTTGATGTTAGACGTTGATAAAGTTCTTCATCAAGTTGTTTGTCAAATTTTTGTTTTGAATAAGACTTATGACTAACTTTTTTTGAGTGTAATCTGACAAAATCACGATCCAACCACTTTGGCGTATTCACTGAGGACCTCAAAAGAGACATTATGTTTTCTGGGATAATATATCTTAAAGCCATACTTGCAATTCTAAAAAGTTCAGAATACGAGTAATAATTAACAAAATACATAGTTTCTTTCATCAAAGTTAAAAATTGAATGCTTTTAAGAAGGTCTAAATAAAAACCTCCAAAATAAAGGTGGTACCCTGCCAATAATTCATCAGCACCTTGACCATCTAATAGGACTTTGACATCGTTCTCTTTTGATAACCGCATCACATTCCATTGTGCATAGATGCTGGTGCTCACAAAAGGTTCCTCTTGATGCCACACCAGATTAAGAATTTCTTCAAACAAGGTTTCTCCACTCGGAAAAACAAAATTCGATTCAGTATTGGTCTTTTCCGTAACATATTTAATAAACCTTCGCTCATCATACGTCTCATCTTCAAAACAAGAGGAAAAAGTTTTTTGTTTAAATTTATCTGTCAATAGATCATTTAGAATGCAAACTATTGAAGATGAGTCAAGACCACCACTCAAGCATGTTCCCAAAGGGACATCACTACGTAATCTAATTTTTACAGAATTTTTGAACAATTCAAGAAGCTTTTCTGCACTCTCTTGATCATCTGCATCTTTGGAATAATTGGAAGTATCTAGATCCCAATACCTATGGATTTTTATATCCGAGTTCTCGATGATAATATAGTGAGCTGGCATTAAATGCTTGATACCATCGAAGAAAGTATCCTCAGTATGGTCTAATTTTCCATGTCTAAGATACTCATAGATGATTTGATCGTTAGGTTTACGCTCAATAGAATCATCAACAAGTATAGCTTTTATTTCAGAGGCAAAAGAAAACTTATTATCGTCCAAATAATAGTAAAAAGGTTTTATCCCCATCCGATCTCTTGCACAAAATAATTTTCTTTCACGATCATCCCATATCGCAAAGGAAAACATTCCATTGAACTTTTGTAAGCATTCTATGCCGTATTCTTCATATGCATGGATAATGACTTCAGTATCTGTTTTTGACTTGAAGATGTGTCCCTTAGATTTCAGATCTGATGTTAGCTCAATGTAATTATAGATCTCACCGTTGAAGACGATCCACACCCTTTCGTCTTCGTTACACATCGGCTGGTGTCCGTCAAAAGAGAGATCAATGATGCTAAGTCTTCTATGCCCAAGACCGATCTCTCCATTGGCATAATGACCCTCGTCATCCGGACCACGATGTTTTTGTATATCCGTCATCTTAAGAAGAAGTTCCATAGACACTGGTTCAAAATTAAAATTATAAATACCTGCTATGCCACACATATGGACCATCAATTAAATACTTTCATAAAGTTCAATCATCTGTTTCGCAATTATTTTTGAGTCGTGGACCTCTTCCACATACTTCCTTCCTTTTATACCCAATTCTTCCCTCATACTTGGATTTTCAATCAAGAGCTTAATATTGTCATAGACATTATCCGGATTGGTACTCAATATCGGAATTTCAGGATGATAAGCTTTCATTTCATCCCGAATAAAACATAGGACTGGTTTTCCCATTGCCATGCATTCAACAGCAAAACAACCGTATGTTCCGATCAATAATTGATCAACAATAATATCTGCACTATTATAAATTTCTAATGCTTCTTCATGTGATCTATCTTCAACCAAAATAAAATTAAAATCATATCCCTCATCTTTTAATCTTTCAATAGCCGATATTATGTATTTTGTACCTTTTATTATCCTGTTGGTTGGTGCATGAACAACGTTTGGCTTTGAGTCTTTTCCTTTATTAAGCCCGATAAATGGGTTTTTTGAAAGATCAATTGCCAGTTCGGTAATATGGCTGTATGGAGCAAATTCCAATAATTCATATCCCGTGATTGTTGCACCTACATACCGATCAATCCTTCTAATTTTTCTTCTTTTCCTATCTTCTACGTTAGAATCACTATTTACCTCTCTGGCATAGTGGTACTTGAATTTCTTTGCAATATCCAATTGTCTGATATCATCACCCCAATACGTCATCACAACCTTCTTCCCAAAAAGTTTCAGTATAGGTAGGTCAATGTTTTTTGGAAGCAAAGTTCTGGCAAAATGGAAGTGAAAGACATCATATTTGAACAGACATCTACAGAAGTTAATTGATTTAACAATTAGAGCTATATGGAGTGGTTTCTCAGATAGAGAGAGATTAACATCATAATCATAACCAAAAATGTTTTGATCAAATACCAAAACATCACTTTCAACCCCGAGTTCTCTTTGCGCCTTTGCTATTATGCTTGCCTGTCCTGCAATATTTATGGGTGAATGTAATACTCTCATATCTACTCCATCCTTGTCCACTTTTCTAAAGTTCGTGTTAGTGAATTAATGTATAGTTCTGTATCAGCTATATTCATTGAACCACCCATATTCCCAACTTTTTCATCTATTCCTATCAGTTTCTACAAAAACATTTCTATGGTTTATCTCATTATCTTTGTAAATATATACACAAAATTCAAAAGGCATGTAATCATGCCTTAATACCACACGTTTGGATAATGTTTTACAGAAGCTAAAGATCTCTTCCGGTATGGTATGGTGTGTTTCTTCATTCTTAAAATCAACATAGCTACTAATAAAATCTGATGCAGTACCTTTGTTACATATTTCAACCATCCTTTTGAGCATACTTTGAATGGTGCTTTCATTATCAGATATTTTATTATTGAAGATACCGCAAGAAAAAACCCAATCAAACTTATTATTTATTTTACTCTCTTCGATATCTATTACTTCAAATATAGCGCCTGGGTAAACTTCTTTAGCTATTTCTATAAGGTTTTCATTGATGTCATAACCTGTATATCTTATATCCAATCCCTTTTTTATTAAGAATCCATAAAGATCCCCAAAGCCACATCCAACGTCAAGGATGCTGCAATTATCCAAATCTCCAATTTCAGAAAGGACCTTGAACCTTATATCTTGTCTATTTTTAAGCCAACCCAATGCTTTGGGGCTGTATCCATGTTTTTTTAGGTTTTCACTGTACCATTGAACTATCGCTCTTTTATCATCCTCTTTCATTATTCTTGCTCCTTTATGGAGAATTATTCCGAAATAATTTCGAATAACCTCTATTTCACATACATCCCCTAAGAGATCTCAAACCTTTGAAGAATCCATCTTCGGTTTTACATCATTACACCACTTTCCACCCAATTTTTCATATCAATATAGACTGTTTTTTCTACACAAATCCTTTGTTTCTTCAGGGTAAATTTATGATAACCTCGTTGATGTTTGGTCTACCGCCTTTTTGGTTTGTTATTGAACATATTTGAGAGTTTATCACCAAGTTTTTCAACTCAATTGTACTCTTCACGAATTGCAACATCTGTTAAGGATTCCATTTACGATAGATGTCAAAGGGATATGATATAGTTCACTGTATTGCTATTGGTTGAATTTTTTCGAAATTCTCCCTAATTATCCTTGCCGGAACTCCCGCGACCACAGTGTTATCAGGTACATCTTTTATCACTACAGCCCCCAAACCAACTATCACATTTCTCCCAATCTTGATTTGATCTTTTATTGACGAGCCTGCACCTATAAAGCTTTCTTCATGAATTTCTACGAATCCGGCTATTGTAGCATTCGCTGATACAAAGACATTATTATGAATTATTACATCATGCGCAACAGTTGATCCTATGTGAATCAGCACATTGTCAGATATCTTCGCATCATTATCAACAATTGCTCCGGCAAATATATCAATACCGGAACCCAATATTGCGCTTTTATCAATTATTGCGGAACTATGTATGACATTTGGAGTTTTAAAACCCATTTTCTTAATCCGGTTAAAGAGTTCACCTCTCAGCCTCATATTTGAATATCCAATACCGGAAAATATTGAATCGACACCCTCTTCTTTTAATTGTGTCAAAGATGAAAAATCGCCTAAAACCACCAAATTATGATATTTTAAACCCTTTTCTTTGAAGTCGTCTATGATGCCCACTATCTCGTACTTGCCCTCATCTTCAAGAGTTCTCATTATAGATCTTCCTAGTGGACATGCACCGTATATTAACGCCTTCAAGTCATCACCACTTAGCCTCCATCGGATTCAAGTTCGCTATAGGGCATAACAAAATACCATTGAAATTCTTTTTTTAGCCTCTCGATACTACATCTCCTGAGGTCAGTCAAATCACCCAAGATTTTTGTCATATAGTAGTGCTTTCCTTCGGAACTACCCCATCTCGCTTTAAATTTGTATGCCCCGGATTCTTTCTCAGGAAGTGATTGCCAATTCCAAAATTTAATACCCTTCTCTTTCGACCAATCGATTGCATAATGAGTTAACAGGCTGTTGGCTTCTGTAAAATTGTATTCCACATCCATGGTTGAATAAAAATCGTCTATGATGTTGTTATTATACAATAAAAGCATACCAGAGACTATCTTTCCTTCATATGACGCGAAGATAAATTTTGAATTCTCACCTGCCTTTTCCTTGACTATCTTGAAGAAATTAGGAGGGGAAATTATCCCACCCACTTCCACCATCCTTTTCTTATAAATTTTATAGAAAGCATCCAGATTTTCGGAACTTTCAATGTCTGTTATCTCAACTCCTACGTCAATTGCTTTTTTCACTTTCCTTCTGATGTTCCTATGGTAATTCTTTGAATTCTTAAGGTCTATATACTGAATAAAATTAGGCATCACATACTCTGGCTCAAATATTTTTTCATAAAGGTCGAAATCTTCAGAGAATGGTGGCGTGGAGATGGAAATCAAGATACATTCTTTTTCTTCAGCGTATCTGACAATCACATCAAGGAGTGCTTTGTAAACCTCTTTCCTATCGGAATCATTTTCTAATTTTGTAAGGACTCCACCGTAGCATCCCGCGAATGGGATGGAATTTATCACATTTCCAAGGGAATTCTCTTTGATAAAAGAAGGTAATACTCCTACTATCTCACCATCTCTCTTTGCAACAAAATAATAAGGCTCATCCTTAAGCATCTCATAAACGACATCTCGCCATTCTAAAGTATGCTGTGCCATGCTATACTTACAATCTTCTAAAAAACACGAATACTCATATTCCTCCCCTTCTTCGAACAATTCAACTTTTATCATTTATTTTCCCCCGTTTAGCCCAATCAATATTTCAGGCCAAAAATGTGTAAGGTTTAATATCAGAAGTAACAATTGACCCTTCACCTATATTACCCCCGGGGCTATTAAAGAAAAACCTTTTCCGATCCAAGGGTGATCACAAAAGATCTTCTCATTTGTCGGATTGCTTTTTATAAAAGTATTATAACCTATATAAACATTTCCCCCTAAACAAATGTTACCTGAATGCAATGATATTGTTTAATCTTCAAATAATTCGACATTTCATTTTTTTAAAAAAATAGTTACGTGAGATTTATTCATGTACAATCTTTTGAATCTCATAAGCTTAATATTTATTCTGTTGTTACTTATTGCTTTTTATACTTTTCATCATACCACTTAACAGTGTGTCTCAGTCCTTCTTCAAGGCCCACCTTTGGCTTGAAGCCAAACAAATCCTGTGCCAAAAAGGTGTTTGCGATATGTCGCCTTACATCCCCTGCCCTTTTCTCTTTATAAATGATGGGTTTATCACAGTCTAAAAGTTTGATTATTGTTTTAACTATTGTATTAATTGTTGTCTCTTTACCACTCGCAACGTTTAAAACCTTACCTCTCGTATTTTTGTGATTGTAGACCTCTATAGCAGCATCAGCGGTATTGGTGACATATATGAAATCCCTTGATTGTTCCCCATCCCAATAAATTATTGGTGCCTCACCTGATAGTATTCTATTTATTGTCAGTGGAATCACTGCTGCATATGATTTGTCATTTTGTCTTGGGCCAAAGTTGTTAAAGGGACGTATAATCGATGCATCAACACCAAATGTCCTATAGTATGATAACAATAGATGATCCGATGCTGCTTTACTTGCTGCATAAGGGGTCATAGGATTCAAGGGATGATTCTCGTCCATTGGTGCGAACATACAGGAGCCATATGCCTCGGACGACGAATAATTTATCAAAGTTTTGAAAAGATCATTTCTGAGCAGTTCGCAGTAAGATGACGTTATGGCAGCATTGTGCTCGTATGTCCATTTTGGTTTATCCATCGAGACAAGTAAGGGGACAATGGCCAAATTAAAGATAACATCTATACTTTCCTCTTCCAATATCGAAGCCATCTTTTCATAGTCTGTAACATCCTGATTATACACCTTCAAACCTGGAAAATTCTTTTTTGCACCTTCCAGATTTGATTCTTTTCCTAGAAAAAAATTGTCCACCGCAACCAAATTTTCCAGATCTTCTTCAATCAAACGATCTACAAGATGGCTGCCAATGAAACCAGCCCCACCTGATACTAATACTGATTTGTTCTTTAAACTCATTTTAGTTCCCCTATCGCTTTTTTTAATACTCTTATTGCGTCATCTATCACTTCTTCACTTTCTTTGAAATACATTGGCAAAGATATCGATCTTTTATATAAATCAAAAGAATTTAAGCACTTTTGCTCTGAATTATAGATGGGTTGTATATGGCAAGCATAAGTTCCGATCTGTGTCTGAACCCCCATTCGTCTAGTACGTTCTATAAGTGTATTTCTCATAATTTTCTGGTCAACCAGGCAGACATAGCTCTGATAGACATGTTTAACATCTTCAATACAAAATGGCGGTTCTATAAAATCCAATTCGCCAATCTTTTCATCCCAATACTTTGCTAGAAGGATACGTTTTTCAATCAAGGAATCAAGCTTTCTTAACTGGGCGACTCCCACTGCTGCAGATATATCACTCATCTTGTAGTTAAAACCCAGTTTAATAAATTTCGTAATTGTAAATTCATCCGCCCCGTTATTATTGCATGTAGTGGTTCCATAAGTGGAGAGGTTTCTTATCTCGTCGGCCAATTCTTTATCATTCGTAACGACTACTCCGCCCTCACCAGTAGTAACTCCCTTCCTTGCATGAAACGAGAAACATCCCACTATACCCATAGTACCTGAGTTCTTACCTTTGTACTTTGCCCCATGTGCACATGCAGCATCTTCAATCACATACAGATTGTGATCGCTTGCAATTTCAAGAATTGGATCCATATTTGCTGGCTGTCCGAATATATGCACAGGTATAATTGCTTTTGTATTTTCGGTTATTTTGTCTTCGAGTAGATCCGGATTAATGTTATAAGTTCTTTTGTCTACATCGATAAATATAGGTTTAGAACCACAATACAAGACTGAATGCCCTGTCGCCGGATGTGTAAAATCGGCAACCAGTACTTCGTCCCCTACTCCAACACCTAATGCAAGCAGAGATAAATGTAGAGCACATGTACAATTAGTAACAGCAACAGCGTACTTTGAACCTATATATTCTGCAAATTTATTCTCAAATTCTATGACTTTTGGACCTTGAGAGACCCATCCGGAATTTAATACCGTTTCAATCTCTTTTAATTCATCAGAATTAAAATATGGCCTTGTTAGTGGAATGTCTAATTCTTTGTCTATGGTTTCCATCAATTCACATCCATTATGTACTAATTACTGGAACTTAACTCTTTTTTCAAAATTCCCTTGAATATTCATCCAGAAGATAAAACCTCATTCAACGACTCAAAAAATTTTAGGTTGTCTTATCTTAATTGCCATACTGTTTATTTCGCTCTCATCTGTAATAAATGAAAGGGAAAAAGCATATTGTTATCATTTCGTATCGTATACCCCTCCTCACCTTCATAAATAACTCTTACATCTGATGTCTGCCCATGTAGCCCCCAAATTCTGATACGGTTGTAACCCAGAGATCACCATTAGAGCTTCTCTGGACCAACAATATTGGGTAATCAGGTATTAAATCTTTCCACGATTAGATTATCTTGCTAATGATTTCAACTATCCTCTTACTAGCGTCCCCATCACCAAAAACATTTTTTTGCTTCCCTTCTGGGTTGAATTCTTTTATCATTTTGAGAATTCTTGCCCTATTTGACCCCACCAAAATGTTCCATCCATCTCCAACGGTATCTATCCACTCTGTATTCTCTCTCAAGGTAATACACGGCACTTTTAGCATGTACGCCTCTTTCTGCACACCTCCGGAATCAGTAAGTATTTTCTTTGAATGGATCATTAGTTTCATAAAATCGATATACCCCAAGGGCTTTATAAGTTTAACATTCTCTACAAGTTTCTTATATAAATCATATTCTTTCAATTTTTTCTCCGTTCTCGGATGTAATGGAAGTATAATGTTTTCCTCCGCTTCACAAAGCGCATCTACGATGTTACCGAGATTCTCTTTACTGTCAGTATTCTTTGGTCTGTGCAAAGTAGCAACAAGATATTGCTTGCTTTTCAAATTATAATTTTCAAGTATTTTTGA
>JAXHTN010000075.1:0-9187 GCA_034190145.1 Halobacteriota archaeon
AGTCGTAAGATGCGATAGTACCTCCTACTGGTAAACTTTTTATTGTAATCCCGCCCAGAGCATCACCATTCGTGTCAACGGCGATCGTCCCTTCAGGTATTGTAATCTTTGACACTCCATCTTTTGATTCAATCATCACCCTTCTTCTAACATTCCCTTTATCATCACTTGGGACGTTTCCTGGTTTGGAAGAACCGCCTCCTCCTTTACCTCCGCCGCCGCCTCCACCGCCAGCTGCTGGTGGCGTGGATGTTGGAGTCGGTGTTGGTGTACTGCTCCCATCATCCGTTATAGTAAAAGTTCCGTCATCAACAGTTCTAGAAATGGAGTCGGGACCACCACCATCGTCAAGTGAAAAAACATAAAGGCTCAGGGATGAAGAATCATAACAACTTCCAACGGCTTCAAATGTCACATCAGCAAACTTTACGTCTCCTGATAGTCCCCCATCCAGATGAATTAGGGCATATCGTGCATTTCCTTCGGAGTTGTCAATCTCCTTGAATGTCTCAAAACTCAGCGAACTATTGGATATCTCTGTGACCTGGATAACAGAAGAGTCATAACTTAAAAGAATATGAGCGCCTTTCAGGTCTGTCACATCGCTTAACATTATCGGAACTGTAACGCATTCTCCTGGTTCACCACATGTTTCAGGTATGGATACAATCACTGAAGCTGCAGATACTGGCAATAAATTTATCGCCAACAAAAAAAATACAATTGTGGCGATAATTTTTAATTTTTTCATACTTGGTTCACATCCCCTACGTCAATGAAGCGTAGAATATTCTTGTATATTTAACTTGTGATTTATCAGATATATCCCGTCATCTATATTGATATTTGCATCACCATCGACATCAGATGCCCCTTCTATCATCTCTTCAAAACCTGGTACCTCAAGTATGTTATTCGAAAGATAAATACCATCGCCGAGGTTACAAGTTCCGTCTTCATTGACATCACCATTGTCTACTACAATGAGTTCAATACTGACGTCATTGTTAGAGTTTCCATTCGCATCTGTTGCATTTACTTGTAGGTTATGAGTCCCTGTTGTTGTCCCCAACGACACGTTTGTTGTAATTGCCCAGACATCAGTTACACCGATTTTTGACATCGACTCACTCGATGAACCACCGATTGATGAGAGGTCGATAGTCACTGTATCTATCTCATTTTGGTCAGTTACTGTCACCTTGAGTTGGGTAGTTTCACCCCATCTTGGATCATTGTCGTTGTCGATGGGTACTGTGGATTCATTTGCCAAAGGATTTGCAACCGTTGGAGATTCTGAATCGGAGATTGTAAAAGTCCCATCTTCAACTGTTCTTGAAATCTCGTCGTAGTTACCATCTTGCATTGATACAACCGTCAGATCGAGTGTACAAGAATCACCACTACTACCGACTGCTTCTAATGTTACTTCTGCAAATTGTACAGAAGGACCACTTAGTGGATCTGGTAGATTAACTACAGCATAACGCGTGTACCCGGAGGTATTGTTTATATCTTTGTAGGTCTCAAAACTCAAGCTACTATTCCCGATATCAGTCACGTGGACTACAGTGGGGTCATAACCAAGAAGGATATGGGACCCTGCGACATCTGTAACTCCATCAATATTTATAGTAACATTGACACTCTCATTTTCTGATGCCTCAATGTCAGTTATTGACACAGTCGACGTAGCTGCAGACACTTCAACAGCGACTGATATCAAAAGGATAATAGCAAATAATATCACCTTCGATTTAGTCATAAATACTTCTTATAAAATGTACAAGAATATCAAATGTATGTCCATTGATTTTAGATTTATGGACCAAAAATTACAATATACGTCATACCACTAATCAATTAATCTTAATAACGCCATCAAGGGCCCGAGATCTAACTTCTTCTACACCATCATTTACAGTTAAGGAGTTAAATTTTATCTGAGTACTCTCTTTCCCATCTCCTCCTGTGTTAATAATCACTTCTGCAAATTTGATCTCACCACTCAAAGGTTCGTTGTTGACGGC
Organism: Halobacteriota archaeon; assembly: GCA_034190145.1. Taxonomy (GTDB): domain Archaea; phylum Halobacteriota; class Syntropharchaeia; order DAOWMC01; family DAOWMC01; genus JAXHTN01. Next base: position 2,031 of record JAXHTN010000075.1, read on the forward strand.
CGCGAAACCCACGTAACCTCTTTCATTATTGATATTCTTGTAAGATGTTGTTGAAAAATCGACGCTCTTGATATCTTCAATATTTACAACAGATGCATCAAAGCTTAAGTTGATATAGACTCCTTTGATATTCTCAGCATTCTCGATCATGATGTATGTACTGGAATTTTCTTCTGCAGTTATGTTACCATTCATTAAATAAACCGTTGGAATGTCAGTATATACCACATATGCTGCTGAGGACACAACAATTGCCACAGTTACTACGAATAATGCATTTTGTTCAACCTTATTCATTTGATCTACCTAAATATGGACTTTTTGGTGATATAATCTGTCTTGTTTTATATAATAAGGGCTACTTCTTGATTAATCTTTTGCAAAAATTAAAGGAATTTGGTATCAGTGGCAACTTATAAGTAATTAAAAAGTACAATAATCTATATTGTAGTATTACTTTCAAGTGAATTAATATGGCTAGACTTGACCATAAGCACGAACATGAACCCGAAGAGGCTCATGATAAAGGCTCTGTTGAGGGGGGGCTCAAGGTTGCAATAATCCTTACTACTTTCTTTATGTTCCTTGAGATCTTTGGCGGGTATGTATCTGAGAGTCTTGCACTCTTGAGTGATGCGGGACATATGTTCAGAGATGTATTTGCACTTGCGATATCTTTATTTGCTATCAGCATATCTAAGAGACTTCCAACAAAGACCAAGACTTTTGGTTTCCACAGAGTGGAGATATTTGCTGCCCTTATAAACGGATTCTTCTTACTCATTATAAGTATGCTAATATTTTTTGAAGGCTACGAGAGACTAATTAGCCCAAGGGAGGTTCTTGGTGCGGAGATGTTTGTCGTTGCAATGATAGGTCTTTTTGTTAACATCTATGTCGCAACAAGATTGAGCGGGCATGGCCATTCCGATCTGAATGTCAGAAGTGCTTATCTACATGTCTTGGGTGATACATTTTCATCTATCGGTGTTGTAATAGGTGCCATATGGATCTATTATACCGGTCAGTACTTTGTCGACCCTATTTTGAGCTTCATCATAGCCGGTATAATCATATCAACATCAATTGGCCTTGTAAAAGAAGCTCTAACAATACTACTAGAGTTCACACCGGAAGGGCTAGACATTGACGATGTTATATCCGAGATGAAATCAGTTGATAAGGTAAAAGATGTTCATTCAATCCATCTCTGGAGCGTATGTTCCAATGTCAACGTGCTCGATGCACATGTTTACGTCTCTGAGGAGCTGGTTGTTGAGACGGGGAATATAATTGAAGAGCTCAATGAACGGCTAAAAAAATTCAATATAAAACACACTACATTTCAGATCGAGTGTCAGGAGTGTGAGGGTGCTTGCACGTTCAATGAGATCTGTCATTGATACATATGCTTTGTTTTATTACACTTAGTATTACTAAGATGTATTGTAGTAATAATTGATAACATTTTTATACAACATCAAGAATAAAACTAATTGATGGATGCTAAGACCAAGATAACCTATGTATCCTTCCTTGGCTCAATAGAGCTAAAGGATGCATTATGTGAGGTGAATAAGGAATACGGTGATATAATAGACCTTAAAATATACTCATCAGGTGAAATTGAGAATAAAAAGGTAGATTTAGAAATATTTAAGTCTGATCTGGCTAATAGCCACGCCGTTTTCATAGATGGTCGAGGCGGGGACCTTATAGGCCAGATAATTTCAGAAGTTCTCACGAAGACGGATAACATGGTTTTGACGATGCCACCATCACTTAACTTCGGTACCTACTATGGCTCGCCTTTTGACGGAACATTGATGCGCGTAGGTTCCATAAAAACGAAGTCTTTTACCGACGCTATAGGCCAGAAAGGCCGGTTTCATTCTATATTTTCAAGATTGATCAATTCGAAGATCATCAGACGTATCCTGAACCGTATTGTACATCTCGTTGATAAGGATATCGACATCAATGCGGTAATTGATAAATTTGATATGACCTCGATAAACGATCCCAGTAGGTTCATAAACGCATTAATTCGGCTTGCTCCATTGATAGAGTATATGAGGTTCATTCCAGGAATCTTTATTCTAAAGGACATTCGGAATATGGCCTTTATAAATATGTATTTCTGGATGGGTGGGGAAGAGAATATGAGACGGTTTTTGTTACTGATCTCAAAAGAGTATGGCGGTACCAAATCTGCAAAAATCAAAATTCTACCACCAGTCGTCCAAGAAGAGAACGTGGTGTATCATCCTGATGCTCCTAAGTCCTTCGAAAGTATAAAAGAGTATCAAAGATGGCGTAGTATGGATAAGGACGTAACTATCGGTATGATCTTTTACGGAGGGCAGTTTGAGAGCTTGTATAAACCAACTGTTGACCTTTTTATAAGATTGCTTGAAAAGGATGCAAATGTAGTTTGTATTCGTGGTTATATGAAAGCAATGTCCTTTCACAGGGTCATGCAGGAGTTCTTCTTTGAAAGTGATGAGCCGGTAATAGACCTATTTTTGTGGCCAGCTGCTTACCATCGAATGACCGGGGGGCCTATGTGGGGTGGTCCGAAGGAACTTTTCAAGGTCCTCTGTAAGATGAATGTCCCTGTACTTGCACCTTTTGGCATGTTTCTAACACCGATGGAAGTGTGGGATAAATCAAGTATTATCGCCCCAATAGACGTTGCATGTGCTGTGATGGCACCGGAGCTTGATGGGGCAATCGAGCCAATACCTGTCTGTGCGATGACAACTGAATCCGATTCAGGCATAGAGTTTATGCAGGCAACACCCATTGAAGAGAGGTGTATTAAGTCATGCAGACGTGCTCTTAGGTGGGCGAGACTGAAGAAGAAGTCAAATGAGGATAAGAAGGTCGCAATAGTAATATACAACTATCCTCCGGGTGAAGGTAATCTTGGCGGCGGTGCCGGGTACCTCGATGTATTTGAAAGTCTCTTAAATCTGCTCAAGAGATTGAAGGAAGATGGGTATACCGTCGATGTGCCTGATACAAAGGAGGATCTTCAAAATCTGTTCTTGGATCGGTCCCAGGTCAACACCGGAGAATGGACAATGCTCCAGGAAACAGCAAAATATGCAGTAAATATTCCTACTCAAGAGTACCGGTCCTGGTTGGGAAACGCTCCTGAAATACCGAGAAATAAGATGCTCGAATCATACAAAGAACCACCTGGTCATGATATGGTGTGGGGGGACAATTTACTTATACCGGGCGTTAGTCTCGGAAATATATTCATCGGGCCACAACCATCAATCGTATCGCCTGAAAATATAGAGGAGTTGACGAGCGCATACCATGATAAGAGCACAGCACCGCATCACCAGTTCCTGGCGTTTTACAGATGGATTGATGAGGGGTTTGATGCCGTAATCCATTGGGGTACACACGGTCTACTCGAATTCCGTGAGGGTAAGGAAGTGGGATTGTCAGAGGACTGTTTCCCTGATCTTCTAATTGGCAACACTCCAAACATATATGTCTACATGGTAGATAATACGGCCGAGGCCACAATAGCGAAGAGACGGTCTTATGCCCTCTTGATAAGTCATGCATCTCCTGCATATATGGTCTCTGATACCTACGATTCCTACGCCGAGCTTTCCGATCTTATAAATGAGTATTATGAAGCAAGAACAAAAGATCCGCAAAGAGCTGAGATCGTTTATAAGATGATATTTGAAAAGGCCGAGAGTGTGCATCTTGAAGGGTCTGTTGAAGATATTCATGAAGAACTATTTGAGATGAAAAAATCGATCATCCCTAAGGGATTGCACCGTCTTGGAGAGAAACTGGATGAAGAAGGTGTTGTGGAATATGTAACCTTTGCCCTCAGATATGACAGGGGATTTGAGATAAGATCGATGCACAGAATCCTTGCAGGGCAGAGAGGGTATGGATATGAGACACTTCTAAAATATCCGGCCACGAGATCAAGCCAGTTTGATAAGATGTATGCCCAGATTCTGGAAGAGATTGAAGAAGAGGTGAAGGATCTGGTAAGGGAGCTCTACCAAAAAAGAGATATCGAAAGTATTGTGTTAAACGTTGATTCCGGGGATAAGGTTGAGGTAAAAAAGACTCTTGCTTTTGCATTGGATCTGATAGAAAGAACAGAGGCTTCCGACGAGATAGGCGGGGTAATAAGAGCGCTTGATGCCGGATACATCCTCCCGAATAAAGGTGGAGATATGCTGAGGTCGCCAGAGGTTTTGCCAACAGGCAGGAACATCTATCAGTTCGATCCGACAAAGGTCCCGACCGCAGGAGCATACGAGAGAGGGGTTCAGATTGCAGAGGAAGTCGTCCAAAAATATCTCGATGAGAACGGTAAATACCCGGAGAGCATAGGCATTGTGCTCTGGGGATTTGAGACCTCGAATACGGAAGGGGAAACTATCGGTGAGATCTTACGGTTGATCGGTGTCGAGGTGGTCTCAAGCATAACGGATGGCAGATGTGGCTGGGGATACTTCTCCGATCTGAGGGTGGTGCCACAAGAAGAGCTCGGTAGACCTAGAATTGATGTCACGATAAACATCTGTGGGATGTTTCGGGATATGTTTCCAAACCTCTTGGAGCTGCTCGATAAAGCATTCAAGATGATCTCGGAACTTGATGAGCCAGAAGAGGTGAATCTTGTAGCAAAGCATACGAGAGAACTTAAGAAAAAAGCAGAAGAGATTGGTGTTGATCCTACGTTTGCGCATCTAAGAACCTTTGGTCCTGAGTCCGGAGAATATGGAACTACCCTTCCAATGCTCATAGAAAGTTCTGCATGGGAATCAGAAGACGAACTTGCCGAGGAGTACATATCCGCGATGAAGCACGCTTATGGGAAGAATGTGCATGCTGAAGAAGTCCGAAAGATGTTTGAATTCCATTCCTCAAAGGTGGAAGTAGTATCACAGATCCGGGATTTCACAGACTTTGAGATAACGGATCTTGATCACTATTATGAGTTTACCGGCGGATTTGCAAAAGCGGTAAGTAAGATATCGGGCAGAATGCCGGAGATGTATATCACAGATACCACAAAGGAGATCATCAAAACAGAGGATGTAAAAGATGCCATAAAACGCGGATCGAGGACAAGGACTTTGAACCCCAAATGGATAGATGCAATGCTTGAGCATGGTTATGACGGGGCTTTGAATATGTCTCTCAGAATTGAAAATCTTATGGGGCTATCAGCAACCACCGGAGGAGTAGAGGACTGGATATGGGACGAAGTATGTGACAGGTATGTCCTCGATGAAGAGACGAGAAAGAAGATAGAAGAGTCGAACCCTTGGGCAATGGAAGCGATGATAAATCGGCTCCTTGAAGCAAGGAGTAGAGGGTACTGGGATACAACAGAAGAGAGGATCGAGGAACTCAGAAGGTTGTATCTCGAAGCAGAGGGTTGGATCGAAGAGAGAGGAGAGTGCAAGAGGGCATCAGAAGATACGACACTTGGTGAAATGAGTGGCAAGGGGGGACTTACAACGGGTCAAGGAGTTGACAAATCAAGATCTTGGAGAGATATCTTTGACAGGGGGCTTATAGGAGGGAAATAGATGACACACCACATAAGAAGAAAGATACTGCCGTTTACAGCAATTGTAGGGCAAGAGGAGATGAAAAAGGCACTGATATTGAATGCGATCAATCCGCGTATTGGCGGAGTTCTGATTAGGGGTGAGAAAGGAACGGCAAAGTCCACGGCAGTCAGAGCACTTGCGGAACTGCTTCCCGAGATCGAGATTGTCAAAGATTGTCCCTTTAACTGCGATCCGAATAACGAAAGTACGATGTGTGACATCTGCTATGAAAAGAAGATGTCGGGTAATGAGGTTCCGATCTCAAAGCACCGGATGCGGGTGATAAACCTTCCACTCGGTTCGACTGAGGATCGGGTTGTTGGTACAATAGATATCGAAAAAGCGATAAAAGAAGGTATAAAAGCCCTCGAACCCGGAATACTTGCTGATGCTAATAGAGGGGTACTGTATATCGATGAAGTGAACCTTTTGGATGATCATGTAGCCGACGTGTTACTTGATTCTTCCGCAATGGGCGTAAATGTTATCGAACGGGAAGGAATCTCAGTATCGCATCCCTCTAATTTCATTCTCGTTGGTACGATGAATCCGGAAGAAGGAGAGATAAGGCCTCAGCTACTTGATAGGTTCGGTCTGCAGGTCAGTGTTGAGAGCATTTTGGACGCAAAAGAGAGGGTTCGTATCGTAAAGGCTGCAGAAGAGTTTGAGATTGGACCTGAGGAGTTTTTATCAAAGTATAAGGGCGATCAAGAACTTTTGAGTAGAAAGATTTTAACTGCAAAATCAATATTAAAAGACGTTGTCATAAGTGACGATCTTCTTGAGGCAATAGCAAATACTTGCATCGATATGGGTGTCAGATCCCACAGGGCTGAGATTGTTATTACAAGGACTGCAAAGACGATCGCAGCACTTGATGAAAGAAAGAACGTCAATGCTAGCGATGTTAAAGAAGCGATGGACTTTGCTCTGCCGCATCGGATGCGAAGGATGCCATTCGAATCTCCACAGCTTGATAAAGATGATCTGGAAAGGTCGATTGCAAACTCTCAGAACAAGAAAGATCAAGATGAGGGTAATACCGAAAATAACCAAGAGCGAAGTGATCAAAATAGCGGAGGGAATTCGGAATTAGATACTTCAAATAATAGTGATAAGATGGGCACTGAGGTTCCCAAAGAATCTGTATTTAATCCGGGAAAAGAGATCGATACGGAGAAGATTGGAATAGATAAAAAGGATAAAATGTATCGAAGGAAGTTGCGTGGGAAGAGCGCAATTTCTTCCAGTACCAAGGGTAAATACGTAAGATCGAAGATTCCCAGAGGAAAGCCAAATGATATTGCTTTCGATGCAACGATAAGGGCAGCTGCACCACATCAAAAGAGAAGAGGAGATAATGGAAATGCCATCACTATAAAAAGTCAGGACTTGAGAGGCAAGGTTCGGGAGGGAAGAGTTGCAAGCGCCTGTGTCTTTGTTGTTGATGCAAGTGGGTCGATGGGTGCAATGAATAGGATGGAGAGTGCAAAAGGAGCCATTTTATCACTACTTCTGAGGTCCTATCAAAAGAGGGATAAG
>JAXHTN010000076.1:0-9178 GCA_034190145.1 Halobacteriota archaeon
CTCTACTTGACAAGATCCGTGGGACATCTATTGTTGAGAAGGAGTCGGGTGCGATAACCCAGCACATTGGCGCGACCGAGATACCAATTGATGTAATAGAGAGAGCATGCTCACCATTGACAGAGAGATCATTTGAGATACCGGGGCTGCTCTTCATAGACACACCTGGCCATCACTCATTTACTACACTTAGAAGTAGGGGTGGTGCTCTTGCGGATCTTGCAGTTGTAGTAGTCGATGTAATGGAATCTTTTCAGCCACAGACGATTGAGGTATTGAGAATACTTCGTAATTTCAAGACTCCATTTGTTGTTGCCGCAAACAAAGTGGACAGGATTCATGGATGGAATCCGAATCAGGATGCTCCCTTTTTTAAATCTTACAATAAACAGATCGAACGGGTACGCAATATGCTCGATGAGAAGCTATACGAGCTTATTGGAAATCTCTCAGAAGAGGGATTTAGCTCTGATAGATATGACAGGATCCGTGACTTCCAAAGAAATATTGGTGTAATCCCTGTAAGTGCAAAGACAGGAGAAGGCGTACCTGACCTTCTTCTTATACTGATGGGGCTTGCTCAGCGTTTCCTGGAAGAGAATCTTCATCTTAATGTAGAAGGACCGGGTGTTGGCTCTGTTCTTGAAGTCAAGGAAGAGAAGGGGCTTGGACTGACCCTTGACGTTATACTTTATGATGGTGAATTGAAGAAGGGAGATACGATAGTCGTTGGAGGCAAGACGGAGCCTGTTGTAACAAAAGTGAAGGCGCTTCTGGAACCGAACCCGCTCTCTGAGCTTAGGATGGCTGACAAGTTCAAACGAGTGGACTGCATAACAGCAGCTGCAGGTGTTAAGGTCTCAGCACCGAACCTTGAAGATGTTCTGGCAGGACTGCCCCTTCATGTTGTACGAAATAAAGAGGATCTGAACGATATGATCGAAGAGGTCAGATCCGAAAAGGAGTTGAATATCGAGACCGAGAGCGTGGGCGTAATAATCAAGGCAGATACAATCGGATCACTCGAAGCTCTTGCAATGGAGTTAAATAACTTTAATATTCCAATCAAAAAGGCCGATGTTGGTGATATCTCTAAAAGAGATGTAATAGAGGCATCGGCCATACAAGATCCCCTTCTTTCAACCATTCTTGGATTTAATGTTGAGATCTTACCCGACGCAAAAGAACAGATTCTCACGGGAAATTTGCAACTCTTCACTGGTGAGGTCATATATACATTGATAGATGAGCTTGAGAAGTGGCAGAAGGAGAAGAGAGAAATCCTCTATAAAGAGAGATTTGGGGAGGTTGTGATGCCGGGAAAGATACTCCTTCTACCTGATTGCACATTTAGGATCAGTAAACCGGCCGTAGTTGGAGTTGAGGTTCTTGGTGGGACAATCAAGACAGGACGCCCCCTTATTAAAGAAGATGGGTCTAAAATAGGAATCATAAAAGGGATTCAAGACAAGGGAGATAATATTGGTACTGCGGAATGCCGATCACAGGTCGCAGTTGCAATCGATAAGGCCACTGTAGGTAGACAGATCAAAGAAGGAGATTTACTCTACATTGACATACCGGAAAAGGATGCAAATATAATCGAGACCGAGCTTACAAGCGAGCTTACTTCAGAGGGAGTGGAAGCATTCGAAGAATTTCTAGAGATAAAAAGAAGAAATGATCCATTCTGGGGCAAGTAATAATTATATATTATTAGTTATATAACTGTATAGATTGGGGATTTAAATGAGGGGAACAGATTGTTTTGTCTTCACATTCTGTATTGTTACGATGATTTTTTTGGGCTTTGTAGGACCAGTACTTGCTTTAGAGCCTTTTTCCGAGGCTGTGGAGATCTCATATTCCGGATATCATGAGGTGGATCTTTCGGCCCCAAAAGCAAACAAGACCATTTTGATAGTAAAAGCAAGAATTGATTCTGTCAATTTGGATGGTGAAGACGACCTTATGCGTGTAATGGTTAATGGAGAAACAGTTACAAAAACCCAACTTATAAACAAAGGACCCTACTGGAGTTACGGTGACGGAAGAAGACTACTCTACTATAATTCCGATCACATGTCTTGGAACCTATTCTACAGTCCGGATTTTAAATCGAATAATGAAGAATCGAGTGGATATAGGGTAATAGGTAGAGATGCCTACACCTATGAATTTGACGTAACTGAGATGGTTACAAAAGGTGAAGATTTTAAGGTGATTATATGGCATGCTGCAACCGAATGGATAGACGATTATTCCCCAGAAGAGGCAAGTGATATCAAAAAGACAAGGATTATTGTTGAATCTATAGACTGCAAAGGAGTGATGACTACTCCAACTCCAACTATTGTTCCAACCATACTTCCGGAAGATGTGGAAGATGCTGAAAAGCCTGATGATAAGGGATTGCCGGGATTTGAATTAATTTACTCTCTTGCCGGACTGCTTGCCCTCTTTCTAATCTTGAAGAGGCGGTAAAGACTCTTAAATTATCACTTCGTCTCCATTTTCAGGAGCAATGGCCTCACATCCGCAATTCTCTCTTATCCACTCAGAAAAACCTTTTGTGTTATCCCCATGAACCGTGAAGACACATTCCACACCTCTGTCACAGAATCTTGATACAATAGATTTTAAGGAAGAGTCATCTGCATGTGCAGAGAAGTCATACTGTTCAACAGTTGCCCGAAGTGTAAGTATCCTACCATCAACCTCTACATAGTTGCGTTCGATTGCACTTCTACCATTTGTGTCTTCTACCTGATATCCTGTGAGAAGTATCTTACTGTTTGGATCTTTGTAGATCTTGTTCAGATAATAAAGCACAGGTCCCCCATTCAACATCCCGGCAGTCGTTACAACAATGGAAGGATTTGATATCACTTCTGAGCGCCTCTTTTGTTTAACAAATCGCGCACTATTCATCGCCTTTTCAAGGGTTTTTCCATCTTTTAAAAAAGAGGGATTTGACATGAAGATATCGAAAACTGCTCTGCCCATCCCATCCACATAAGGAGTGAGACCATGTGCATGAAGGATCATCACAATCTCTTGTGTCCTTCCCACAGCAAAACATGGTATAATAGCGTGGCCTCCACTATCGAGTGTCTCGACTATCGATTCAATAAATAGCTTTTCAAGTTCACGCCTATTCGAATGGTTGTGACCGAAATATGTGCTCTCGATTATCAGGATATCGGTCTCGGGAAAGTTAAGATCGGCCTTATTGAGGAGTCTTGTATCACTTGTGTTGATATCTCCTGTATAAAACAGACGTTTCTCACCTTCGAGATAGATACAAGAACTGCCTGGAATATGTCCTGCATCGTACAGTTTAACTTCATATCCGGCTGAATGAATCTCTTCTTTATACTGCAAGATTCTTGTCATCTCCCAATATCTCTTTAGATCCTCATCGATGAACGGTAAAATTCCCTGAGACTTTCCGATCTTGATCGTGTCTTTTCCGAGGAAATGGGAGATATCTCTCGTTGGAGGAGTCATTATGATATCCGGATCCAGATCAACCAGGTTAGGTACGATGCCACAATGATCAATATGGGCATGCGAAACAATAACAGATTCAGGACGAATTCCGTTCAGTGGAAATTGAGGGGGGTCAGACGGTTTCATACCATAGTCCAAAAGGAGATCGTCAACTAATATGGCTGACCTACCTACCTCGCCGCACCCACCCAAGAATTTAATATCTATCTTCACTTCCTCCTAGCCGTATGGTATCATGTAATCGTCATCATCCTTATTATTATCATTATATTCGTGTTCCCATACATCCTGTATAAAACCACGCTTAAGCTCCTCGGCCTTATCGATACCCTCGAAACTTATATTGAGTTCGAGCATCTTGTTCAGAACTCTAAGTAGAGACCTTGCTGCTCTTAGATCGCTCGCTTCTTTTCCTGATGTTTCACCAAGGAGACACAATCCATCTATACCGTACAGATTACACAGACCTATCAGGATCCCATTGAGTCCACTTATCGCCCCACCACGCATCTTTATCACTCCGAATTTTCTCGGATCGATTACGTCATTAAGGTTATCACCTGCTCGAAATACTCTTGGCCTCTTGAATTCATATCCACTAACATAGGCAGCAAGAGTGATCATCTGTTTAACACCACACTTCTTCGCTACTCCAATTATAGCATCTCCCAGCTCATACATGGCTACGGAATCAAAAGGTTGAGCGTTACCACGCAGAATTATCATATTAGATTCTTTCGAATAAAAGAACTCATTACTTAAAAATTCCGAGATACCTTCATTGACTTGAACATTAGCAGGAAACTTATTTGAGTAGACTTTTCCAAACTGTTTTGCATCAAGTTCAATTGCAAGATAATCAGAAGCTGTTTTACCGATAGCTCCGATTCCAGGTAATCCGCAAATCATAGTCGGATTTTTCATTTTTGGGTATTTGTGTATCTTTGTGTAGATACAAGTATCTTCCATCAAATCTTCCACCGTTTCTCTTTTATCTAAGATAATAGACTTACATACCTATATTTATTTATGTTTTCATTACGTAACAGATCACATGGCGGAGTTCGTGTCCCATCCCCTGATCAAGTATGAGACTGTAGAAAAAAGGCCGTATCAGATCTCACTTGCAAAAAAAGCGATGACCAAGTCCACCATGGTTGTGCTCCCCACGGGAATGGGAAAGACGATAATCTCTCTACTTTTGATGGTTGAACGCCTGAATTTGGGGAAGATTTTGATGCTTGCACCGACCAAGCCTCTGGTGGAGCAGCATGCGGCATTTCTCAGGTCAGTTTTAACATTACCATCAGATGAGATACAGGTCTTCACCGGAGAGCTTTCACCTCCGAAGAGAGGGGAACTCTGGAAGAATTCAAAGATCATAGTCTCAACACCCCAGGTAATAGAAAACGACCTGCTAAACAGGAGGCTTGGCTTCGAGGGCGTTGCCCTCGTAATATTTGACGAGTGTCATAGGGCGGTCGGCAATTACGCATACGTATTCATTGCAGAAAAGTACATGGAGCAGAGCAGAAACCCTCTAGTTCTGGGGATAACTGCGTCTCCGGGTAGTGAAAATGACAAGATAAATGAAGTGTGCTCAAACCTATTTATTGAGTCGGTAGAGATCAAGACAGAGTATGAAGAGGACGTTTTACCCTACATTTATGAGAAGAAGATCGAATGGAAGGTAATTGACCTTCCTGAAGACATCAAGACTCTAAAAAATCTGATGAATGAGATACTGGTAGACCGGCTTGACCGGCTCTTCAAACTCGGTTTTCTACCGTACAAAAAGAAGGATATTTCTATGAAAGAGCTGCTTCTACTGCAGAAGAATACTCAGGCACTGCTCTCGCAGCAGAGGCACTCAAAGATCTATAAAGCAGTATCCATTCAGGCAGAGATCTTCAAGTTGAAGCACGCTCTGGACCTTATTGAGACTCAAGGGGTCTCTGCACTCGAAAAGTATTTTGAACGCCTCAAGAATGAGGCAAGATCAAAAGACGGGAGTAAAGCCACCAAAAGACTTCTGTCCGAGCCAAATATCATCAAGGTTATTTCAATGCTTCAGGAATGTGTGGAACACCCCAAACTCAAGATTGTAAGGGAGATTCTTGAGAAGCAAGCGGGAAATAACCCCGGCTCAAGGGTGATCGTCTTCACAAATTTTAGAGATACTGCCGAGATGATAACCACTTCTCTTTCGGATCTAAAGGGGGTCCGGGCAATAAAGTTTATCGGACAGGCAAGTAAGTATGAGGACAAGGGACTGAGCCAGAAGAAACAGGTGGAGATACTCAACAAGTTCAAAGCAGGTGAATATAACGTACTAGTGGCAACATCGGTCGCGGAGGAAGGTCTTGACATACCATCAACCGATCTTGTGCTATTCTACGAGCCGGTTCCATCGGAGATTAGAGATATACAACGGAAGGGTCGTACCGGTAGAGGAAGGTTTGGAAGGGTGATCGTCCTCATCACAAGAAAGACCAAGGACGAGGCGTACTACTGGACGAGCAAGAATAAAGAAGAGAAGATGTACAAGAAGATGAGGAGTCTACAGAGACGCTCAGAGATTGATCAAGTTTCTTTTTCTAAAGCTCCCTCTCAGAAGATGCTCTTTGAAGAAGAGGCGGAAATTAAGGTCTTTACCGATCAAAGGGAGTTAAATTCTGCTGTCGTAAAATCTCTTGATAAAAAAGGGGCTGAACTGGATATAAGGACACTTGAGGTGGGAGACTACGTCTTGAGCGAGAGAGTCTGTGTCGAGCGCAAGAAGGTGGACGATCTTTTGAGTTCCCTTACTGACAAGAGATACCTATTCGGACAGCTCTCGGACATGGCAAACGAGTACGAAAGGCCACTACTTATAATAGAGGGTGAAGGACTATTTGCAACGCGAAACATTCATCCGAATGCGATAAGAGGTCTTTTGAGTACGATAGCTATCGATCTTGCTATACCTATAATATTTACAGCAGATGAGGAGGATACAGCGTCTCTGTTGTATATTATCGCAAAACGTGAGCAAGAGAAAAAGAAGAAAGCGTTCAATCCACATGGTAAGAGATCATCCCTCAGTCTAAAAGAGCAGCAGGAATACCTTGTCTCATCAATATCAAACATCGGCCCGGTGACTGCAAAAAATTTACTTTCTCACTTCGGATCTGTTGAAAATGTGGTATCGGCTTCAAAGGAAGAGCTGATGGAAGTTGAAAGGGTCGGGTCTGTGACAGCTGGCAAAATAAGAGATGTGGTTGGATCTACCTACCAGAGTTGAGCTCTTAGAATATTAATACGGGCACGCTTTAGGTCGCCATCTCTTCCATCGCACAGTTATCCGAAAGCTCTCCTCCACCCCGCAACCCCTTGAGCGTTGGTCGACTACGGTAGGTCTGTTCCCTTCCGGGCCTGAACCGGTGCCCACAGCTAAGATATGAAGACAAAACCTCCGCTTAGCCCTCAAATCACCGCCAACCCCATGGGACGGGGTTTCAACGTTGAACATTCGGGCTGAAACGACAGTCAAAACATCTTCCTAAAGCTTCGTCTCTCGCATATCGGCGATTTCGAGTTGCAGGAGACGCCTAACCTCCCAGACTAGCCCGCAGTTATTATATCGTGATAACTTATGATATAAACTTATCGTAATATCACACAATTCGGGGTCCCTTGAAGTACGACCCTTCTGTCTTTGGCGCGTTGTTTAGAACGTCTTCTTTTGAGAGGGACTTCTCTGCTTCATCATCTCTGAAGACATTCTTGATACCTAGAACATGATGAGTTGGTGGGAGATCGCTATCAACCTGATCAAGTATATCGAAATACTCCAAAACCGAGTTCATTTGACCTGTAAACTCCTCTTCCTCCTCTTCTGTGAGTTCGATTCTTGCAAGCCATCCGATGTGTTCAATATCCTTCTTTGTTATCATAATTATCAATATTTACAACATCATATCGCATAATTTCTTCTAATAATAAAAAATTCTTCGAATGAGGGGCCAACCCCTATGTTTCCACTGGAAAAAGTTATCTTGTGAGGCTCAGCCATATCTTTCTACTTGCCCTCTCTTAGAATCTTCTTCATATCTTCAAGCTTCTTTTCAAAATTCCTGAGCCTTATGTCCTGGAATATTATATACGCAAACAATATAGTCATGAAGACCATACTAGCAAAAAATACACTCTCTATTTCCATATTATTCCTCCAAAATAATCCTGCTTTAATTTCCTCCTTGTAGGAGTGATTGAATATCCTCATACTCCCTTTTCAAGCTCTTGAATTTGTAGTCCCACCACAGGAAATATAAATAAATGAAACTCATTCCTACAGTCAAGTACCTGAGAACTGCCCACATATCCGAGCTGAGGCCGATAGTTCCTGATGTTGGATGTAGTGAAAACCATATCTGAGTTGATAGATATGTCAAAGGTACACTTGCATATCCAAAGATTCCTAGAATCGCAGATATTCTTGCTATACTATCTTCATCACTCATTGCCGATCTGAGTGAGAAATAGGCGGCATATACAAACCAGAGTACGAGAACAGTCGTCTGTCTCGGGTCCCAGTTCCAGTAGCGGCCCCAAGCCGCATTTGAAAAGATCGCACCGGTTACAAGGGTCAAAGTACAAAACAAAAGTCCAAGCTTTGCCGAACTACTTGCAATGCTATCATACTTCAGATCCCTACGAAGGAGGTACAAAATACTTGCTACCAAGGTAATCGTGAAGGCAAGGTAAGTAACTATTGCATTTGGGAAATGAAAGAAGAATATCCTATAACTATCACCCAGAATATCAACGGGTGGTAAGACCAAAAGAGCATTGTAAAAACATGCAAAGATCAAAATATAAGCTGCGATTAAAATTCCTACTGTTCTGTTGAGTTTCATCTTTTGCAACCTCATTGATTTTAAAAATAACAGTTATAACCATACATTATGTCGAAGTTGAATATAGTTTTCGCTTGTTTACTTGAGGGGTGGATACTCAGTGGATGAGTAATTTCAACTCGCAGTTTTCGCCTTTAAATTTTAAAGGATTAATAAAAATAATAAACTTAATTTTTGTAAAAGAATTGAAGAGATTTTTTAGACAATATGCCGTAAACACGGCATCAATTCCATTTGATTATTTGTTTTCAAGCAGATAACCGAAACCAGCGCAGATCATGGGGATTAATAAATATGTAATTCCGATGTCCATCATGTATTCACCAAGTGGCATCTGCATCGGGCTTTCCGGTATAAACAATATCAGATCGATCACCAGACTGATCACAAACCACATCACACCGATCATCAGACCTTCCCTCAAAAAATCGCTTTGAGCCTTTCGAAGGTAAAGGACCGAAAACAATACTAAAGACGCGGTCAAGGTGACAGGCATAATCGATTCAAAGAGAGCGCGGTTAGTTTCATGAATTGGCCATATCAAAACCGAAACTAAAAACGGTATCAACCATATCATAAATCCATAAAAAAGAGATGTTTTTAGTGAATTCATATCTTAACCTCCATTACCGGAAACTGAATCTCAGTCATAAGATCTTCCTCTTTAACCTCTTCCGGACTGTTAAAATACAGCTCACGATCAGGACCGACAAGGGTTAGATTATTCTCAGTTGCGTATTTCTGTATCTTACTGTACGATAAATTAA
>JAXHTN010000077.1:0-9014 GCA_034190145.1 Halobacteriota archaeon
GGGAAGACATAGAATGCACCGTCCGGTTTTTCACATTTGAAACCTATTTTGTTCAATCCATCTACAATTATGTCACGTCTCTTTCTGAATTCAGAGACCATCTCATGAACACAATCTTGGGATGATTCGAGGGCTGCTACGGCACCAACCTGTGCAAAAGAGTTGGCACAGCTTACCGAGTGCTGCTGCAACTTGATCATATTCTTAAGTATATTTGGAGGTGCAGTGGCGTATCCTATCCTCCAACCAGTCATAGCGTAAGTCTTAGAGAATCCGTTGATCGTTATAGTCCTGTCACTCATACCTTCGAGTGCCGCGAAGCTTACATTTTTACAGTCATAAATTATACTCTCATAGATCTCATCGGAAATTAGATATAGGTCATTATCGATGGCTGTATCTTGTATGGCTCTTACCTCTTCATCCTTTAGAACGTACCCGCCCGGATTGTTCGGACTGTTTGTTATAATCATCTTCGTCTTCTTTGTTATGGCATCGGATAGGCCGTTTATACCGTCATCTTTTAAGCCGACCCATACGGTCTTGCCTCCGGGCAACTTTATACAAGCATCATAAGTCACCCATGCCGGGCTCAGAAGTATTGCCTCATCTCCCGGATTTAGAAGAGCCATACATGCCTCATAAACAGCATGTTTCGCACCCGGTGTCACAATGACATCACCGGAGCTCACATCAAGTCCGTTATCTTCTTTCAGCTTTTTTGCTATCGCGACCCTCAATTCAGGTATACCTGCAGAGGGTGTATAGTGCGTGAAACCACTGTTCATAGCATCTCTTGCTGCATCGCATATGTGACCGGGTGTATCAAAATCCGGTTCACCGATGCCAAAACTGATAACGTCGATTCCCGCTTTTTTCATCTCGTTTTGTTTTGCCACTAACTTTAAAGTCGCAGACTCTTCTATCTGGTTCAGTCTTTCGGATAGGCCTCTATCAGTCATCTTAACCAAATGAAGAGATGTCCTTCTCGTATTAAGGTTTAACCATCCTAATGTTTATATGAGTGAAAGACAACCTACACTGGATGAGTTCAGAAGTTGCAATAATAATGGGATCGAAGTCAGATGCACATATTGCTGAGAAAGCTGAGACTGTCCTAAAAGAAGCAGGAATCGAATATGACTTACAGGTTTTCTCAGCTCACAGGAATCCTCTTGAACTGGACGGATATCTGAAGAGTTGTGATGCTAAAGTGATTATTACTATTGCAGGATTGTCGGCGGCACTTCCCGGTGTGGTTGCTTCAAAGACCGATAAACCGGTAATTGGGGTTCCTGTGGACTCAAAGTTAATGGGCCTTGATGCACTACTTTCTATCGTTCAGATGCCTCCGGGAGTACCTGTTGCAACTGTTGGAATAGACAATGGTAAAAATGCAGCACTTCTTGCTTTAAGGATAATTTCACTGTGTGAAAACTGAGTGGAAAATATTAAAAAAGGAGACGGGTGTATATTACCCGCCTTATGCCACATCTAACGTTCCTAGATTTATAGCACCGTTATTACGTTTTAATAAATTTGGCTGAAGAGGATACATCAGTGTCCTGTACTCGGTGCCGTCCAGGTCGATTGTGCCGTCGCAGACTATCGAACCTTCATGCTCGTAGACTCTAAGGGCCACTGTTCCGACTATATTTGAGTTATTCAACTCTGCTGCTCTTGCGGAAAGAGTGGAAGTCGTTGTCGGTGGATCGATTATATCTGCTTTAAACTGATCTCTATCAAGCTCGGTTACCTTCAGTACGTAATCATCCTCACCAAATCTCATTCTCCCAAGGTAATGGGCCTTCATCTCCCTATTTTGCATCTCGTTTGATATCTCTGAGATACTTACGTTCTCATCGAGGAGTTCCCTTGCCCTATGTGCTTCTACTCTGTACATGCCAACAACATGCATTTTAACAACATGGAACTCATCGCCATCAATTGCAAAGCCCTGTGCTGAATATACATTTCTCACCATCTTCTTGATGTTGGAACTGGCTTTCACAATATTTTGACGGGTATTTTTAAACCTTTCTGATGCACCTTCGGAAATATTCGGACCCAACACTCCATTCTGATCTCCGGTCTGATTGTTATGTGAATAGTCTCTAATCCGGTCTAACAAACCCTTGCCATTTCCGTTATTACTTGACGGTTCTGCAACCGCCGTTCCAACGATTGACAACACCATCAGCGATACAAGAAATAAACTTAGAATCTTTCTCTCTTTCATTTTAATCGCCCTTACACATACCTTTGGACTGAACGATATAAACAAGCGACCCCGAACAGGCCGAACGATTGTAGCAAGCCTACGCACACAATCGTTCTTAATCCTAAACTGGGTTGTTTTTTTGTTCTAATTGTTAATTAGGCTTTTAATAATGGCGATTATTATGCTAGTTTACTGGGCAGCCTATTCTGTATAATCTCCTCAGCCTCTCTTGTTGTCCCTTCAATGACCTCTTTAACTGTTGGAATGGATGCTATCCTTCCTGCTACTTCTCCAGAGAGCATAACAGCCTTAGACTCATCACCTGTTAAAAGACCTCCGAATCCCTGGATCTCTGCTTGGGCCACCTCGGAGACTACGCCAACAGGCTCTCCCAAAAACAACCTTGGAAGTTTCTCAATTGTTGCCTCTGCAATCCTCATCGAAGCATCACTTTTTATGAACCTCATCGGACCGAATAATCCTCTGGCTACAAGAGTATCCCTGTCACTGCATTCAACGATCTTATCCTTCCACATCTGGACAAAATCGCTCTCTTGAGTGGCTATGAACCTCGTACCCATCTGTACACCTTCTGCCCCCATCGCAAGAGCTGCTGCAAGTGTTTTACCATCGCTATATCCACCGGCACCCACAACAATTGCCTTATCAACAGCTTGAACAACCGCCGGAAGAAGCACCATCGAATGTACTGGTTCCCATGCTATGTGTGCACCGCCCTCCTGTCCTGAGGCAATGATAATATCTGCACCCGCCTTCTCTGCCTTCTTTGCATGATATACTGAAGGTACAACATGTGCCCATACAACCCCGGATTTTTTTATTTGTGAAGCCCAAGGAGAGGGGTTTCCGGCAGAAGTGACTATAATCTTAAGCCTCTTCTCGCAATCCGAATCCTCTTCTCTCATTCCAAGAGCAGCATTCATAAAGACCTTAGCGGAGGCTATAAATTCTTCGGATACCGGAATATTAACTCCAAAAACGCCTTCCGATTCCTTAGTCTTTTCTTTAACCATCTTAATAGTACCTTGAAGTATCGCCCTCGGACTCTTTCCAAACTCCTTAAATACTTCTCTTGCTTCCGGTGGAGCAACCATGCTGCCAAGTCCGACACCCATTCCTATCGTGCTGATGAGTCCGGCAGCTCCGGCATTTGCTGCTGCAGCCGCAAGATAATTTGTACTATATGGCCCCATTCCTGCCTGGATAATCGGATAGTCTATACCTAAAATATCTGTAAGTTCTGTCTTCAACATATTATCACCTCATCATGATATGAAAAATAATTATAATATTTTATTATTTTAATTTAACTGTATATAGAGAGAATAGAAAAATCAAAAGGCCAAACATTTACGCCGAGGAAGGGATTCGAACCCTTGCGAGACTAGCGCCTCACAGGCTACCTGTAAATTCGTTCCAGGCCTGCGCTTTAGTCCACTCAGCCACCTCGGCAAACATGGATTGACAAAGCTAGTTAATCGCTTGTAGGTAATATACCTTTTTATTAATCCCCCACGACACCGGTTGATGTACTTGAAAATTTTTTAATTGAAATTGAAGATTACAGGCTCCCCTTAGTACTCGGGATGCTCTTTCTGCGCTCATCTATCTGAGTTGCCCCATCAAGAGATACCCCAAGTGCTTTGAAGATCGCTTCGACGATGTGGTGATCATCCTTACCTTCTGCCTTTATGTTTAGGTTGATACCCGCCTTGTATGCAAATGAGTGCAAAAAATGTTCTACAAGTTGTGTGCTCATCCCTCCGACCTTATCAGAGGTAAATTCGGCATCAAAGACGAGATATCCCCTCCCTCCAATATCCATGGCGCAGATCGCAATAGAATCATCCATTGGTATACTCGCGCTGCCAAATCTGCGGATCTTCTTCTTATCGCCCAGTGACTTATCAAGTGCTTCTCCCAGACAGATTCCCACATCTTCGACAGTGTGGTGAGAGTCAACCTCTAGATCTCCTGAGGCTTTCAAAGTTAAATCAAAGATACCATGTGTGGCAAAAGATCCTAAAATATGATCAAAGAAAGGTATTCCAGTATCAACATTTATTTCACCAGACCCATCGAGATCAAAGCGTATATCTATCTCAGTTTCTTTTGTTCTCCGGTTAGATTTTGATCTTCTCATACTACCACTGTGATTTATCTGAATCAAGCTTGGCCTGTACGAAAGGTACAAAATCCACGAGATCCTCTAGCCTATAATCCATAAGAAGAATCGATTGTGTGCTTTCCAGAGGAACGCTTAGCGAAATCTCTTTTGTTCGCCCGTATCTACCTTTGCTGACAACAGTTGCATTTATAATCCCCAACATATCAAGTTCGGAGATTAGATCTGTGATTCTTCTCTGTGTTAAAACGTCGACTCCTATGTGGTTGCATAATTTTTTGTAAATACTATAGACATTACCTGTTGTAAAATATGCAAAGTCGTTCTTTTCAAGAAGGGTCATCCCATACAAGAGTGCTTTTGACTGTGTCGGTAAAGTCTTAATTACCTCACCGACTCTATCAAGCTCTATCTTGTCCTGGGCCATCCTCACATGGAGTTCACTAACCTTCTTTGCCCCGAGACGCTCAGCTATCTCCCCACTAACTCGCAAGAGATCGAGGGCCCTTCTTGCATCCCCGTGTTCCTGAGCTGCAAATGCAGCACATAACGGTATAACATCCTCTTCCAAGATATGATCCTTGAATCCCATCGCCGCTCTATTCTCAAGGATATCCCTCAAATGATTTGCATCATATGGTGGAAATATGATCTCCTCCTCCCCAAGAGACGATCTTACCCTTGGATCCAAGAATTCAATAAAGTTTAGGTCGTTTGTAATCCCAATTATACTAACTTTGGAGTTTTCAAGCTCTGAATTTATGCGAGAGAGATTGTATAAAATCTCGTCACCTTTTTTAACCAGCTTATCTACTTCGTCAAGTATGATAACAGCCGTTCTATTTCTTGAGTCGATAGCATTCCGGAATTCGGTGTAAACCTGATCTGTCGGCCAACCGGTCATCGGTATACTCATATCGAAGTGTCTTGCAAGATGCGCAAGCACCCTGTATTGAGTATCGATTATTTCACAGTTTAGGTATAACACGAGACATGGACTGCCCCTGGATTCTCCTATCACTTCCAGTTCCTTTCCAACATACTTAGCACATACTGTCTTTCCTGTTCCTGTCTTTCCGTATATCAAGATGTTCGAAGGAGTTTCGCCTCTCAGCGCTGAGACGAGAATGCTTGCTATAGCATTTATTTGTGCTTCTCTGTGAGGCAACTCATCCGGAGCGTATGTGGGACGTAAAACATCCCGATTTTTAAATATTTGAGGGGATTCCAACATCTTCTCGAAGATGTCTCCTAATGTTCCAGTTTTCATGTCTACTCCTACTTTCCTTTAGAGAGTATGACTGATAGAATATTATTGTTGTGGTCAAGACCCCTGTACTTCCATTGGAAAACCGAATGTGTGAGACATATAATATATGTGATCTGTCACAAATGAAAAAACATTACTCACATGAGTATGGTAATTAATAACGGATAAATAATATATAAGTTCAGTGACATAATATATAAACTAAGAAAATGTTCAAAGTTGAGAAGTCGAGAAATATGTCCCAAAAAATCATCTTTTCAAAATTGCTTGCAGTATTTATGGTTATGAACATACTGCTTGTCTCATTCATATCCGTACCAGTAGTTTTAGCTGATCCAAACTTGGAGAATCAAGGTCAAACGAGCAATAGTATCCAAAAAACTGAAACAATAACATTATGGGCTGATTGGAGCACATTGCCAGATCCACCGATATATGCAACATTATTTACCAATAAGACAGGTAGTTGGGAAGCGTATAAAACGATAGCTCCGGGAGATGATGGATGGGGTGCTCTCGGTATTGATACAGACTTCACATTAACACCTAATGATTTTTTTAACTGGTCGACTGGACCGATCGGTTGGTATATAGTATCTTATAGTTTATTAGGCAATTCAACTTCAACATCGACTATGTCCTTCGATCTATGCAGTAGGTCAGAGGTAGAATCGATCTCGCCATCAGATAGAAGTAGCTATGTTATGGGAAGTACAGTAACATCAAACACAATGGTGAATGAAGTCGTGAGGCTTCAGAGTATTACCGGTTATTATTATGACAATATGGACTTCACAGACCTCAAGACGGTGAGAAACGATACTCTAATTGATTTTAACTGGGGCAATAATATCCCAACAGGAACGGATATCACTGATGATGAAACATATTCAGTTAAGTGGATCGGCAAAATATACATCCCAACGTCGGAAAATTACACTTTCTATGTAGAATCCGACGATGGCGCGATGCTTGATATAGATGGTATTCCTGTTATATACAACTGGTATGATTACTCAGGAGCTAATGAAACAAGTTCAACTGTAAACATATCTAAAGGTTATCACGATATTAATATTAGCTTTTTTAGAAATGAGACAGATTTCCTTGATGGTGCCAAGATTAAGGTTAGTTGGAGTAATGAGTCAACATCTGAGGAAGTTATTCCAGAATCATACTGGTATCATGAGTACTCACAGCCCATTCAAAGTTACCCAGTTAACTTTTACATAAGTAACTCCAGCATGGAACAGTTCATCGGCACGTCCTATACAAATGCCAGTGGGCAAGCATCAATAGATCTCGATACTATAGGGTTTTCAGAAGGGACATATTATCTGAAATCCAATATAACTAACGATACTTCAAGGTGTTTGATAGTAACAGAGGAAAATGAGACAAGTGCCAAGATTTTTTTTGTTGATGAAGTAGTTGACTTGACCTTACGTGGCAGGAAGTATTATGGTGGTCTTCTTGCAGGTGGTGCGGAGTGGACGAACATACGGTTTACAGGTGGGAAGATAACTCATCCCACCCTCCCTAAAGTATACAATGTTACATTAGATATCGGAATAGATGGAGATACTCTCGAGACACAGGGTAAGCACCTTAACTTCATCTTCTTCACCTATAACCTTAATATAATTGAAGACCTTGGGAGTTTGAATATTTGGGGTTTGGCAGGGGCCCTAATCAGACCTGCAGCATATATATCAGGAGGTATATGGATTGGTGACAACGTCCTTGCAGGTGGTTTCGGACTGACCTCACTTCTTGACTTTTTGTTATCCGGCGGTCTTGTTATTTGGTTTGCTTCTTCAGCAGAAGAGAGTGAACCATTTCTACAATGGCTTTCACAAATTGGACTGGGGGACGAACTAAGAGATCTTCCTAGCACTTATCCAGCACCCCCGGCTTCGGGAAATATTGTTGAGTTTTGTACAGAGATTGTATATTCTGTAATAGGAGTGATAGATGTGATACTCTCATTACAAGGAGTAATAGTCCTACTTGAGAGTATTCTGAATCTAGTATCGAGTCTTCTATCAGGTTTGCCAGGCTGGTTAGTAAACATCATTAAGAGCCTTGCAGAAGGGATCTTTGGTATCCTTGACATTGCCAACCTCGCAAGCATAATTGGTATGGTTTTAGGTGGAATTATTGATATGGTTCAAGCAATTCTTTCTGATTTCATCCATTTCTCAAATATTGCAGTAATAGATCATACAATGGATGTTATTGGCCTTTTTGATGCTATCGCGGATAGACTTCCGGACATGGTAGGTCCTGTTGATGGAACTTACGGCTTAACATATATAATGAATAATACGGGCGATGTTCCAAGGCCAATTCTACAGGATCTGGTTGATTCATTGCTATCTTTGATTGCGATGATTGACACACTTTTGCCTCGGATTGTTTCGATCCTAGGAGAAATACTCGGCCTATTCTAATAGGCCAGCATTTTTTATATATAATTTTAACTGATGAATCCGTCATGTATATATATTATGAGTTACATAAAATAATATGTAAAAAGAACAAGAGGTAGAGAATGTGGCAATAAGTTTAGAAAGTGTGATTTCGTTTGTGCTTGAACTAGTGAATATGGTGCTAGGTATTGTTCCAGATTTGATCGATGCGATAAGGGCTAGCAGCAGCTCGCTTATGGTAATAGGAAGCGCTTTATTATCATTCGTTTCCGGTCTAGCCTCGCCGCTTGTAGATGCAGTTATGAATTTAACAGCTCCAGTGTTAAGTCTAGGTGGCGCAATGGTCAATGTCACAATGGAAAGTGATTGGGATGTTGTTAATGGAACAACTGCCACTGCGGGAGATCCTGGAACTCCACTATATGCAGCAAATGATTTTTTGACCTCAACAGCGGATAGTTTACCGGTTATTATCGGTGACGCAGAGGCGACATATGGTTTGACCTATATCCTGAACTCGGTAGCTTATATAATTGAGAACGACGTCAATCACGTTGGATCCGAGTTAGTCTACAATCTATTCAATGGATTAGCATATGTGGTAGAGTTACTAGCAGATGTTATGCTATGGCTTCCGAACTTCCTCACATAGGTGTGATGAGTGAATATTTATCTGAATAAAGAAGTGTTTGTGCCGGATGTGAATAGAAAATGCGTGCAAACACTTTATTTCACACTTGAAAGGACACGATAATGTTGGTGAAGGATGTAAAGAAATGCCATTGATAACCTATGATACTGAATTTGCTAGCCTAGTGCTTCAATTTATTGCAAACTTAGTCAGGGCTATCGGTGGACTTCTAAAATCAATCGTATCATCTGACAACATTGCGGATATATCTTCAAGTATATGGGGTATATGCTACTGGCTGATCAAAGATATTA
>JAXHTN010000078.1:0-9004 GCA_034190145.1 Halobacteriota archaeon
TTTTGCGATACCAAGAGAGAGGGTCTCTGTAATCTATGTTCAAGGGACTATGGTTTCTGAAAATGTTCCCAGTGGTGCTGGTTTCGCATCCTCTGAACAGATATGTAGTGAACTTCGTAGCATAAGTAAGGATCCCTTCGTAAAAGCAATCGTTATTAGGATAAACAGCCCGGGAGGATCACCCGCTTCGGCTCAGGAGATAGTAAGTGAGATAAAGAAGATCGATGAGGATACTCCGGTAGTGGTGTCAATGGGCGATCTTGCAGCTTCGGGAGCCTATTATATCGCTGCTCCCGCTGACTGGATAGTCGCAAACCCGGACACAATGACAGGTAGCATCGGAGTAGTATGGGTATTTGAGAACAAAGAGGATTACTTTAAAGAGGAGGGGCTCAATTACACAGTCGTTAAATCAGGAGAGCTCAAGGACATGGGAGGCCCCTGGAGAAATTTATCTGATGAAGAGGAAGCATATGCAACGAAGGTTGTTATGGATAGCTACAAAAGATTCATTCACGAGGTCGCTGAGGGGAGAAATCTATCCATTAGTGAGGCAGAAAAACTCGGAGACGGACGTTTATTTCTCGGTAGTGAGGCAAAAGATCTCGGACTTGTAGATGATATCGGTAACTTGTATGACGCGATAGATATTGCAGCAGAGATGGGAGGTATTAGCGGTACCCCTGATGTAGAGTATGTCAATCAACCCGATCTATTCAGGATGATCTTCGGTGGAGAGATGAAGGCAGAAGAGATAGTTAATTTACGGAATAACTTATTAGATATGAGAGAATATCCTTATGGTCGTATTCTATGGATCATGAATTAGGTGGTAGGAAATGAGAGTGGCAGTAACCGGGGCTTGTGGTAGAATGGGTGGCTGGATCACCCAGAATGTACTTTCGAATGATGATATGGAACTTGTAGCAGCATTTGACATAGCGGGTATCGGATCAAAAATTGGCAATAATGCTATTGTCTCAGATCCGCAAGAGATGAGGAGCGTACTCAGGGAGACGAAGTCTGATGTGATGATTGATTTTACTTTTGCCGATACGTCAGTTCAAAATATTAAGGCAGCTGTAGAATGTGATACTAATATTGTGGTTGGATCTACCGGTTTTTCGGATGATCAGAAAAAAGAGATGGCAGAGGTCATTGGCAAGAATATTGGTGCTGTGATCTCACCAAACTTCTCCATCGGGGTAAACGTCTTCTGGAAGCTTATAGGGGAGGCTCAAGAGTATCTGAAGGATTATGATGTGGAGATAATCGAGATTCACCACAAACATAAAAAAGATGCACCAAGTGGCACAGCGGTCTATGCAGCAGAACTTCTTGGGGATAAGTTTGTCCATGGTAGGAGTGGGATATGCCCCAGAAACGAGGGTGAGATAGGTATTCACTCGGTGAGGGGTGGAGATGTGGTAGGTGATCATACAGTCCTCTTCGCAGGTGAGGGGGAGCGTCTAGAGCTCATTCACCGGGCACACAGTAGACAGTCATTTGCATCCGGAGCGATTAAGGCTGCAAGGTGGATAATGACTGCAGAGAAAGGCATTCATTCCTTCGATGAAGTCCTCGGTCTGTGAGTTATGACATATGATCCCAACTATGTCACTTTCTCAAAGAACATATTTATCCCGGTGACTAACGTCTGCAGAAACTCATGCAAGTATTGTGGGTTCAGAAGGGCTGTAAATAGTAAAGATGCGTACCTTCTCGGTAAAGAGGAGATTCGAAACCTCTTTTTGATGAGAAGAGATGCGACCGAAGCCCTATTCACCTTCGGGGAGAGTCCAGATGTTTTTCCTATATTCCAAAGTTGGCTTAAAAGGATCGGTTTTACAAGCACGATCGAATATCTTGTCTACTTGAGTAGAATTGCAATTGATCATGGCCTGTTACCTCATACAAATATTGGAACCCTTTCTTACGATGAACTTGAAATCTTGAAGCCTTACAATGCATCGATGGGTCTGATGCTTGAGAGTACGGCAACTCTTGATGCCCATAAAGATTCACCGGGAAAAGAACCCAATGAAAGAATAAAGACCATCGAGGATGCGGGAAGACTAAAAATCCCATTTACAACTGGTCTTCTGATCGGAATCGGGGAATCAAGCGAGGATCGTATCGATTCACTCAATGTGATAGGGGATCTACACAAGTGTTTTGGACATATCCAGGAGGTGATATTGCAGCCCTTCACATCGAAACCGGATACACCTATGAGGAATCACGCATCGCCCTCATTCGAATTATTCAAAGAGGCTGTCTCAATTGCAAGAGATATACTTCCAAAGGATGTTGAAATACAGGTTCCACCCAATCTTGTCTCACCTTATGAGCTTGTAAAATGCGGAGCCTCTGATCTTGGTGGAATATCCGAACTTACTATCGATTTCATCAACCCTGAGTCTAGATGGCCGTCCGAGGATGAATTGAGGCTAGCGATGAAGGAGATCGCGTTAAAAGAGAGATTACCAATTTACCCCAAATTCATAAAAAAGAAGTGGTACGGACGCTTTACAGCAAGTCTCGTAGAAGGCTATGCAAGTGACTCTGGGCTTCGAGCTATTAACTGATACCTTTCAATTATTTTGATCAGTCAGATATCTATATTATCGGGACATATTTGTTTTTTATATCATTCGGTTCCACCGCTTTTGCCATCTCAATATAGTATTTTATCAAATCCTTACCCCATCTCAGCGCTTCATCCGAATAAGATACCAGCTCAGTGCTTGTGTCATAAGTTCCATCTTCTAGAAATAGCGAAAATGAGAGTACTGAATCGGTGACCCCAAAAGATATCATAGGGTCGTCATCAATTATCCAGAGCTTCAACTCTTTACTTGCCGTCTTCTCCATCAAAAGGTCCAGGAATTGTATATCTCCCTCCATAACCTTCTCAAAAACCGTGCGTGTGAGTATGAATTCGACCTCTGCTCCATTCTCAAGTAGTGACTTCAGTGTATCTGATAATCCCGGATATACTACTGAAAAAACGCCCTTTAATTCGCTTGCTCTCTGCGTCAGTTGCACGAAGCTTGAAAGAGGTCTTAAAAGGTCATCAGGTGTGGCTTTCACAAATTCGCAATCTGCAAGTACACCGATACTTTTAAGAAATTGAAATGGAATCCCGCTGATATCATGGTTGAGCCAGAAATTTTTATTTTGGAAGAGTACTGCTATCGTATCCGCCAGGTCTCTTATACCAATGGCTTGGACCATTCCAATATTTGTCAGAGAGTACTCTCCTTTGGTATTCTCAATCAGGCCTTCATCCTCCATTCCTCTCATGGCATGAAGGATCGTCGGTGAAGGAAGGTTCAAATGACCCCTCAATTCCCGAATATTCTTTGCCCCATCGATCAAAAGTATCAAAACCTTGATTCTAATCTCCGACCTTCCAATCAACCTCAACCAATTTAATGATTTTTCATATATCCCAGAAAATTCAGTGAACACAAGAATTTGTTGTGATTAATAGTATTTATTTTTATTGACAATATTGCATTTTGTTAAACATCTTCTAATAAGTTCAGTAAGAAGCTTCTCTATTTGTTAGGTTATAGCCTGACCTCGACCGCTTGATTACGATAATATTCGTAGAGTTGCATCCCCCACTCAAGCGCCCCCTCCTCGTAACCAACAAGGTCGTTAGCCATATCATAGTCCCCTTCCCTATCAAATAATCCAAGAGATATGACTGAGTCGGTTATCGTAAATCCCACCTTCACGTCATCATCTATCTTAAAGAGTTTAAGACGGCCATCATTATAAGCCTCTTCTAAAAAACCTGGTTTTTCATTTCCTGTTATTAATACTTTACTAAGAACCAAATCTGTAAGTATAAGTTCTACGTTGTTATTCTTTTCCAATAAGGTTTTAACGAGATTAAAGAACTCAATACAAAAAATTGGTGAGATTCCCTTCATCCACTTGGCCTTGCTTACGATATCAATAAAATTTGTAAGAGGCCATATTATATTCTCGGGAGAGGATCTTACTATTTCACAACTGTGTATTTTTCCGATCTGGTTTAATAGGTGCTCAGGAATTCCGCTAATATCGTGAGAAAGCCAGAATTTACTATTTTTTGAGAGTGTGGTTATTATCCTAATACTATTATTAAAAGACTTAAATAAAATGTATCCAATATTTGTCAATGAGTATACTTCGCGACTTTTTTTAATAATTTCAATTTCTTCCAGTGCTTTCATTGCGTGAAGAATATTCGATGAGGTTAGGTTGAGTTTTTCACTTAATACACCAATCTTTGCTTCCGAATATCCTAGTATAATTAGTATTTTAATACGAATCTCGGATCTTCCAAATATCTTAAGAATATCCAATATCTCCTCTTGCTCGCACCAGTTTTCCATCTCTTCACCGCTTTTTCATTATAGAATATCTGGAAAAAACATTTTTGCTAAAATAGATATTCTATCAAATATCAACAGAGTTAATCATCAGTTTTTTCCAAAACTTGGCTTTGAAGAAGCCTTCAAAGATAGTAATAACTCTTTTTATAAAACTTCTTCCAGATAATTCTCTTTTAAGTTCAGACTATCGAATCCATTTCAAATCATTTACATTAATATCCGTATAACAAAATACTATAATATGAGAGGATTTTGTGAAATTTGATCAAATAACAGACTAATAGTGAAAAGCTTATCAAATTCCCTTCTTCCGACACCTACACAAAATGGAAGATTATGGAGAGATGACAAACGAAATAGCAAAAGGCGAACGTGAGGTAGACCTACGAGATTTGATTGCGAAGCCTATAAGAACAGGTGTTCAGTTGTGAGCTTCAACGTTTGGGTAGGGCCTTTTTAAAGGGTGATGGTAAGGTTTGAACGCTTGCAGGTATGTTTCATGGCTACCCTCAATCTGGCATCAATCAAGTGGATCTTGAATTTTTTGAAATGTGTCCCTAGTCAATATCCTCTCTCGAAAAGTTATTTCCCAATAAATATAATGATTAATATTGTTGTCGGTATCCATTCTCCATCAACAACTAAATCAAGTGAAAATTTTTTTTTTCTTAAAAACCCTTCATTGCAAAAGAATAATATGTAAGAGTAACCATATAGGATTGAAAAATATAATATTAATTCATATTTTATAAAAAACCTAAATTCAAATAATATTATTAATATTCCTAAAGCAAGAAGCGATTGAAGGATAATTAGTAAAATTTTTGTTTTTGGAATGCCAACCAGAACAGGAATTGTCTTTGTTCCATTACTCGAATCACCTTCTACGTCTCTTACGTCAAATAGGACTGTATTGATAAAGCTTTTTAAGAAAAAAAAAATAAAACAGATGAGATTAACATGTATGATTTATCCGTGTTGATAGGGGGAAGAAAAGCAACCCCAACTGCCCAACTTAAGGAGACAATTATGCTCTTTACTACAGGTATATCCTTTAATCTTACCTTGCGATAAATTTTCATGCTATAAACAATTCCACAGAGTAATGGAAAAAGAAGGATGGGTATGGTCGAAATACTCACAAATAAACCAAGTATAATTGCAGAACTATAAGACATGATCGCGAGTAAGGAAATTATTTTCCCTCTATTCTTTACATACTTTATCCTTTCTGGCATGTTAATTGAATCTTCTTCCTTGTCAGTCAGTCTATTTAGGCTATAAACACTAAATGTTACAAAGAAAGTAGCAATAATTAAATAAAAAATTGGATCTATTTCAAATAACAAAAAGGATAAATATAGTTTCAGTGAGCTATTAAAGGACAAAAAAAAGGAACTTACAAACAGTAAAGAAAAAATTTCTTTAGTTTTACTAATTAAATTTTTAAAAGTCTTTGAATGTATATCTATTTGATTTCTTACAGTAGTACTCATAAAGATCATTCCCCCACTTAATCGCGCCACTCCTTTGAGAAGTCAAATCTGTGGTTACGTCATAGGTTCCATCTTTTCTAAAAAGACCAAAAGAAAAAAATGAATCCGTTACTGTAAACGCTACTTTAATTTCCTCTTCCATCACCCACAATCTAAAGTTCTCCTTTTTGAGGAGATCTTCAAATCTTGGTTTATATCCTCCTGTTCTTAAAAATGACAATACTTCATTTGTTACAACAGTATTCACATTTACATTCTTCTTTACAAGTCTTTCAATAATCTCGGGATACTCACGATAAAAAATTGGCGAAACTCCTTTTACCTCCTTCGAATTACTTAATATACCAACAAAATTCGAATGCGGTTTAAAAAGATCAGTAGTTGTTGATTTTACAACTTCACAACCATTTAAATCTCCCAATCTCTTCAATAGATAATCAGGAATGCCACTTATATCGTGAGAGAGCCAAAAATCCTTATTCTTAGTTAGAACCGATATAGCTTTAATTAGATCCGCTATCAGTATTGCCTGAACTCTCCCTATGTTTGTGAGTGTGTATCCTTCTTCTGTGTTTACAATGAGCCCTTCATCTTCCATATCTTTCATCGCGTGGAGTATTGTGGAAGACGTCAAATTCATATCATCTCTCAACCCAGAAAGCTTCATACTTCTTTCTTTCAAGATCCTCAGGATATTAATGCGAATCTCAGATCTTGCAAGTAATCTCAACCAGTCGGATGATTTTTCATGAATTTTATTGAACTCTGATTGCACATCCCTTTATTTATCGGTTATCATATATATTGAATTCTATTGACAATATTGTCTCCAGTAATCAATATTAGTGTACCCTAAAAGGAAGGCCTATTTAATATCGTTAATGCTAAGGTATTTTAATTTTCTCTGATAATATTTAAACAATCTTTCCCCCCAAGATATCGCATCATCGCTGTGGCTGACCAGATTTTCCGAAATATCGTAGCTCCCATCCTTTCTAAATAGACCAAGTAAAAAAGTAGAATCCGTTACAACAAAGGCCAATTTTATGTCTTCGCTAGTTACCCAAATCTCAAAGTTTTCTTTTGAAATTGCTTTTCTTAATATCTCATTATGTTCTTTCGCTATCATTTCAAATAGCTCTTCGGTTAGTATTAATTTTACATCTGCACCTTTATTTAAAAGGCCTTCGATAAGCTCAAGAAAACCATGTTGAAATATCGGAACTATGCAATCTACTTTCTTTGCTTCTGAGATTATCTTTTCGAGGACTGACATAGGTTTTAGAATGTCAATTTTTGTTGATTTAACCAAGTCGCTTTCTACAAGATCGCCCATCTCTCTAAGAAAAGTTTCCGGTATATCCTCAATATAATGATTCAGCCAAAACTCTTTGTACAGATTGAGCGTACCTAATGTCTTTATAAGGTCAACTAGATTCATGAGATGAATCTTTCCAATCTGCGTTAGACTATACCCCTTTTTTCCCTTTATAACAAGATCATTATCCTCTAATTTGTTTATTGCATGCAACAGAGTTGATGAATTTAAATCAGTCTTGTCCCTTAGACAACTTAAATCTTGAGCTTCTTCTTCAAGGCTTAGTAGTACTTTGATACGTGTATCAGATCCTATAATGAACTTAATAATATTGATTGCATCCTCTTGTGATTCATTTGACAACATTTATCCCCATGTACATTTGGTTATTCATTATATTTAACAATATTGCTAATGTTTAGCAATATTGATATACTATAAAACCCATAAATGATATGTTGTACCCTTAAAAATAGTGGTACGATCCCAACAGGTGTTGATTTACGATGGAGTCGGACGGTAAATATACAGATGATGAAGGAAAAGATAAAGGATCAACTGAGAACCCATCAGAGATTTCAGATAATAAATATTTTGCATTGGTTGAGAATGCAAATGATGGAGTCGTTGTTGTTCAGAACGGTCAGATCATGTTCGCTAATAAAAAGTTCGCAGAACTTCTGGGTTATACTCCAAAAAAATTATTTGGAAAAAACTTTTTTGATATTTTGACCTATCTAAGCGCGCGTGTTATAAGGGAGCTGCATGAAAAGAGAATGGAAGGGGAAGAAGTAATAAATATATATCATGCCGAGCTTCTGACAAGCAAGGGTAAAATTTTACCCATTGAAGCAAATTGTACGGTTATTGAATACAACGGAACCCCCGCAGAGCTTATTTATGCAAGGGACCTAAAAGAGCGTAGAAAGATCAAACAACCACTTGAGCTCTTCTTGTGCGAAGATGGTAGGCTCACCGCCAGGCAGAGGACAATAATACAGACTGCTCTTGAAGAGGGATTCTATGACTATCCC
Source organism: Halobacteriota archaeon (assembly GCA_034190145.1). Classification (GTDB taxonomy): domain Archaea; phylum Halobacteriota; class Syntropharchaeia; order DAOWMC01; family DAOWMC01; genus JAXHTN01. The sequence goes on from JAXHTN010000078.1 coordinate 8,240, forward strand.
AAGAAGATAAATCTTAAAGAACTGGCTGAAGAGTTCAATGTTTCAATTTCCACCATTTCTGAGATCATCAGAAGGGGAGAAAGGAATATATTGAAGCATTATTTTGGCATTGAGTAAGAAAAGGCATTAATACAGAAACTATTGGTGTATTTCACCCAAATAACCCCTTCAAAAGATCCCACATCACAAAATATATGGATATCGAATAGATGACTATCGTCCCTGTTATCACACCTGCTATACCACCATATATAGAATATGCGGTCTTCTCTTTTTTAGTGTAATCACCAAAACCCAGATCAACTCCTCTCACTTTATTCAAAGGTACCGCCAGTACCTTTCTCAAAAATTTGAATGATTCTGTCCTCAGATTTGGTGAATCAAGGATATCCATAAACATGTAGTAACCATCCATCAGGATCAGTGGATTGAAACCTAGTAAGAATGACAAGAGGTTGAAGTAGACCAGCCTCTGTACAGTTATCAGAGCAAGTGGGGATAGCGAAACAAACTCCCAGACCAAAACAAGCATACAACTCATAAGAAGTGTAAAGAAAGGTCCTGCAAATGATACAAATACCCTCTCGCCCTTCTTCTCACAAAGCCATGCATCACTCGTATCACAGTACAGACAAGGTTGGATTAGATAGAGCATGAACCCCATCTCCCAGACATGTCTATTGAACTTCTTACACGCAAGGGCGTGACCGAACTCATGGATTATCATCATCGGTATACTGATGACAAATAGGATCAACACACCCA
>JAXHTN010000079.1:0-8966 GCA_034190145.1 Halobacteriota archaeon
ACCCAGCGCATACTGGACATCGCAGCTGAAAAGGGTGTCAATTGCTTGATAGGGGCCAAGATGGGCAATGTAGTCAAGGCGCCAACATCAGTAAAAGTTATGACGGTTGGGGAGTTGTAAGTGAGTAATTAGAAGTTAATTGTAGGGGTCAATAATATGGATAAGCCTAAACTTCAGGTGGCTCTGGACCTAGTTGAATTGGATCGCGCGGTTGCTATTGCGAGAGAGTCGGTGGATGGAGGGGCTGATTGGATTGAAGTGGGAACACCTCTTATCAAAAGCGAGGGCATGGATGCTGTAAGACTTCTTCGCAAAGAATTTCCAAATAACAAGATACTTGCAGATATGAAAACCATGGACACCGGAGCTATAGAGGTGGAGATGGCTATTAAGGCAGGTGCCGATATTGTTGCAATTCTGGGAGTTTCTGATGACTCAACAATAAGAGATGCTCTAAAAGCGGCAAGAAAATACGGTGCCGAACTTATGGTTGATATTATTAACGTTAAAGATCCTGTAAATAGGTCTAAAGAGATAGAAGCAATCGGTGTTGATTATATATGCGTCCATGTCGGTATTGATCAGCAGATGGTTGGGATGGATACTATTGATCTCCTTGAGAAGATCTCGGATGTTGTCAATGTTCCGCTTGCAGCTGGTGGTGGACTTAATGCAGATAACTCTTCCGTTGCTGTGAGCATGGGCGCGGATATTGTCATCGTTGGTGGCCATATAATCCGATCTGCAGACGTTACAAAATCAGCAAGCGAGATAAGAAAGAGTATAGATAAGGCTGAAGTTAAGGAGAGGAAGAGAAAGTCTCTGGAAGAGGAGACAATTGAGCTATTCATGCAGGTCTCCACACCGAATATCTCAGACGCCATGCACAGGGAACCTTGCATGAAGGGAATCAGACCGCTATTTCCGGGCATAAAAGTGGCTGGTAAGGCTGTTACTGTTCAGACATTTGAGGGTGATTGGGCGAAGACGGTTGAGGCGATAGATGTCTGTGAAGAGGGGGATATACTTGTAATTTATAATGGGCCATCCATTGCCCCCTGGGGCGAACTTGCATCACATAGCTCCCAGAATAAGGGTATAGCAGCACTTGTAATAGACGGACCAATCCGCGATGTTGAAGATATAATTGAGATGAAATTCCCTGTTTTTTCAACCGGGGTCGTATCAAATGCTGGAGATCCCAAAGGATTTGGAGAGATCAACGCTGAGATATCATGTGGTGGGTTAAAGGTAAAACCTGGCGATTATATAGTCGGAGATGATAACGGTGTCATGGTTATCCCAAAAGAACAGGGATATGAGATGGCTAGGCGGGCGATGGAAGTAAAGAAGAATGAAGACCGTGTCCGTGAGGAGATACGAAGAGGTAGCACGTTATCACAAGTCGTTGAACTCTATAAATGGGAGAAGAAGTAAAACTAAAAATATATATTTAATAATGTTTTCTCAAAAATTACGAAATTTTGGAAGGGTGATCTTAGGTGGGTGATCAGATGGATATAAATAATTATGGTGCTGTAGAGGTAAGATCGAAGAATATTCAATCAAGCAATCCAATTGTAATAGAAGGTTTTCCGGGAATTGGTCTTATAGGAAATATCGCCGGACAGCATATAATAAATGAACTTGAAGCTGAGTATGTTGGTATCATGAATTCAAGATTCTTTCCGCCTCTTGCAATTCTTACAAATGGGGAGATATCTTCTCCAGTTAAAATTTACGAATCTGTCGATAATAATATGGTTATACTTCTCTCAAATGTTATGTTAGAACCGATTCTTTCATTTGATGTTAGTAAATCTATAGTTGATTGGGCTCAGGATATTAATGTCAGTGAGATGATATCGATTGCAGGAATTATCACTATGAGCGGGGAACAGAAAGTATTTGGAGGGGCCACGAATACCGAATTACTCGATAAAATTAGAGAATTTACTACGATCTTTGAAGCAGGAACAATAACTGGAATACCGGGATCTGTTATGGTTGAATGCTATGCAAGGGAAATACCGGGAATAAGTTTACTCGGTGAGACAAGCAGTCAAAATCCTGATCCAAGGGCTGCTGCTGAAGTAGTAAAAGCAATGAATTCTATTTATGGTCTGGATATCAACGTGGAGAAATTGATAAAGGAAGCCGAAATAATTGAACTGGAACTACAAAAATTAGCCGAAGAAGTTAAGTCAGGCACCGATGCACCGCCCCTTACGATGAAAGATCTTTCTATGTATGGGTGATTAATATGAGCTACACCACGCTAACCGGTATAATGGACTCTGTGTTACTAGACTTGAAGAATCAACGGTTGAAGACGATAGAACTTAGAAGTGCCAACAATCTGATCTCAGCGATGAACCTAGGTGTAGGTGATATGGTATTCCTTACAAAAGAGAGTTCACAAGACCTTACTTGCGGAACAACTGGAATGATCGCCAAGGTGAACGGGCTTCAAACGACTATGCATCGAGTATTCCAAGGAAATGAACATTTTTATGAAGAGCGAGAGACCATGGTAACGAGAATTCAACTTCAGGTACATGGATCCGGAAGAATACGATCGGTGAAAGATATCAGTATCGGAAAACCAACCGTCGTTGAAGCTGAAGAGTTACGATATTATGAGGCCAGATAAGTAAATGGATAATTTGCTTCTCGAAAAAGAGGATGCAATCGCGACCATAAAGATAAATCGCCCTGAAGTTTTAAACGCCCTTGACATAAAAACATACGAAGAGCTTGGCCTTGCTATCGAGGATGTAAGAAAGGATAAGGATATTCGGGTTGTGGTACTTACCGGGGTGGGAAGAGCATTCTGTGTCGGACTTGATCTGAAGAACAACATGAATATGGTTGGTAAGATGGGTCCGTCGGATCTCAGGGCATTCATACGAGGTATTCAACACTCATTCACCTTCGAGAGGCTTGAAAAACCTGTAATTGCTGCTGTCAACGGATTTGCAATGGGTAACGGTTTTGAGATATCCCTTGCATGTGATTTTAGGATAGCGTCAGAAGATGCAATCTTTGAGATGACTGAGGTAAAACTTGGGATGATACCGGATCTGGGTGGGACTTACAGATTGCCGAGACTTGTAGGTCTAGAAAAGGCAAAAGAATTGATACTTACAGGCGAGAGAATTGATGCAAAAGAGGCTGAAAGGATCGGACTTGTAAGTAAAGTTGTTTCTGCGGATAGGTTATATGATGAAGTTGACAAGCTCGCAAAGAGGTTGATTAAGGCTGCACCTATTGCGGTAGGACTTGCTAAAATGGCTATAAATAATGGGATGGGTACTGATTTAAGATCTGCACTTGAGTATGAGGTCTACTGTCAGAGTCTATGCATGCAGAGCAGAGATCTGGTTGAGGCCATTAATTCTTATATGAACAAGAGAGAACCAAAGTTTAAGAGTCGTTAGAGGCAGTTATATAAGGATGGTAGAGATTCTCCCAATTCCAGATGAACCGGCTATCGTTGTTGAGAACGAGATCAAGGTACTTGTCATTTCTGATATTCACTTCGGTATTGAAAGAGATCTAAGACGGTCTGGAATCAATATCCCCAGTAGGACTGACAAAGTGATAAGTAGGATACTTTCTCTTGTCGAGTCTGTAAAGCCTGAGAGAGTTGTTATCCTGGGAGACTTAAAACATAATATTCCCTGGACCTCATGGCAGGAGAAGGACGAGATACCACCGTTTCTAAAAAGGCTATCTGAAGAGGCCACTATTGACATTGCAATAGGAAATCACGATGGAAATCTTGACAAATTAGTTCCCAAATCTTCTGATATATTCCTTCACAAACCCCAGGGATTCGTGCTTGATGGTATAGGATATTTTCACGGACATGCATGGCCCGGAAGCGATTTATTCAGATGTGAGTATTTACTAATGGGCCACAACCATCCGATTATTAAACTTACAGATCCTCTTGGTTATGTCAAAACGATACAGGTATGGTTAAGAGCAAAGTTAAAACGTGATGTGATTTACTCGCATTATGGCAATATGCAGTATGAAGATCCATCACTAATTGTAATGCCGGCATTCAATGAACTGTGCGGAGGAATACCCGTAAACAGTACTGAGGGGAGGAGGCTGCTAGGTCCTTTATTTAAATCAGAAGCTGTTGATATCGATTCTGCAGATATCTACCTGATCGATGGCATAAATATCGGTGATGTGAGGGCTGTTCGATATCCGCTTTAGAAACATTTTTAAGCTCTTGGGAAGATTCATGGAAAAGGGGGAATAATAGCGATGAGAAGATTGGTATTGTTTGCGATGGCCCTATTTATTGGGATGTTAGCGGTAAGTCCAGCTGCTACGAAAACCTATACTGGCGAAAGTGAGCCATGTCATGGCGGTACAATTTATGAGAATGCAGTAGAAAGGGGGATTAATATATGAGTTCTAGTGCAGCAATATTTGGTTTTCTGCTTATAGGTGTAATTTGGGCACTTGTATTGTATTTTGTTTTCAATGGTAAGTATAGCTACCGATCAAGGTTAATGCCCATCACTATGGTCCTTGCGATCGTTCTTTGTATGGTTGGGTATTTTGGAATTGGCTTCCTTCATAGTATGGAGACTTCAGAGTCGTGTGGTAATTGCCATGCCATGGCTCCTTGGTATCATGGTACAGATGGTGATGAGCTTACCGGGGGCGAAGCAAGAGTCAGTTATCTTGAGCCTGGTGAGAATAAGATGATGGCGGCTCATTCTTTACATGAAGGTCACCCGGTAACCTGTTCAAACTGTCATGCAGGTCCCGGAGTTACAGGGCTCTTAGGTGGTGTTATAGGTGGTGTACTTGAGAGCATTTACGAGATGCTTGGTACATATGATATACCCATTCATGGGCACGGTTATCCTGATGAGCAGTGTAATAAGTGCCATGATGAAACCAACGGGCGTTTTGAAGCTTATCATATGTCTCCTTCTGTAATAAAAACTAAAGGAGTAGAATGTAAAGAATGTCACAAGCCACACGAAGTTGGATCTGGACTCGAGGGTTGTGAAATATGTCATACTGATATTCCAAACACCTTGCATCATACTAGTGATATGGAATGCTTGACCTGTCATAAAGATCATGGTGATGATATAGAATGCACGTCATGTCACACCTCTGATATGGTACGCAATACTTGTTCTCAGTGTCATTCTAACGAAGCAAAGGCATTAGAGAAGCAGTTACACGAGACGCTTGAATGTGATTCATGTCACATAGATGAACATCCTGGAACGGATACCAAAAGTTGTGTTGAGTGCCATCCGCAGGCACATTATAAGACGACTGGTTGCTTGATGTGTCATGCAGATCCGCACGCACCGCGTAACTAAATGGAGATGATTAAAATGAGTGGTTCATTGATCGAGAACGGAAAGGTAAAAAAGTATAGTCTACTTACCAGAATTGAGCACTGGCTCTTTGCAATAACAATTATTGGTTTGCTGGTGAACGGGTTTATGCCTTTTTTGAACAGGTTCTTCGAAGAGGCGCTAGATATAAAAGGAGGATTCAGGTTCCCTGAAGTAGGTCTTCAATACCATGTACCACTAGGTATTTTGTTGATTGTCCTTTGTCTCCTGCATTTGGTAATACATCTGCTAATCGTACCAAGTAAAAGAGAGATACTGACGACGCACCCCAAGAAAGACATGAGAAATTCGTACCATGCATTGCTTTATTTCTTCCTTCTCGCAAAGAGGCCTGAGAGGGGTAGTGGCGAGAGGTATAGGGGTAATCAGAAGATTGTTTACCTCGCATTTATCTTCTCTCTCGGACTATTAATCTTTAGTGGGCTTATCATGCACATTAATAGCATGGGTATGCATGGTTTTATGGAGGATCCAATTAAGTTGACTCATGTCTTTGGATCATTCATGGTCTTCCTTGTTGCCCTTTGGCATTTTGGTATATATGTAAGACGGCGTGATTGGGCTGCAATAAGCGGTATCTTCTTCACAGGCAAAGTACCGATCTGGCACGTCCGCAAGAACAATAAGATTTGGTACGATCAGATCATGAGTGAACAATCAGATGATCATAAGGCCACACCATTTGCCAATACACTAGTTGATATATCTGGAGGGGCGCTTCATCCAGAGGCTGCTGAGATGATGGCAAACGAGATAAAATCAAGAATGCGTGAAGAGGATATCGAAGAAATCAAGAAGCTTGCATAAATTCAAGCTTCAATTCTCTCTTTTATTTTTATTTTTGCATCTTCTATATCGTCTTTCTCCCAGATCTGTCTAACTTTTGCTTTACCAAGCTCACTAGAGACCTTCTGCAACTTATCACTTACTTTAAGCGCCATACTTTCATCAATTACTGGAATATTGACCTCTTCTGTCTTCTTCTTCTCGACATCAATCGGTTTAAGTGCCCTGGATGTATCTCTCTTTTCAAATGGTCCTGATTTTATCTGAGATATCGCTTTTTCCCACTCATCCTTCCATGATGCTTCAGAAAGAGGAGTATGATTGACATCTTCACGATCAACGGATATCACGTCGTAGGCACAGGCATTGTAGCAGGCTTTGCAGTATATACAGAGCTCATCATTCACACCGATCTTTTCATCAGGTGAGGCTGGTAGATACCATGCCTTTGCAGGACATATCTTAACACATGCCTGACAACCGTGAGGATCACATCTTGGTAAGTTTGCCTCTACAATCTCTACTCTGCCTTCCATCGGTTTTTCAATCTCGATTGCATCATAGGGGCATATCAGAAGACAACTTCCGCACTTGATGCACTTTTCCTCGTCTATTTCTATTTCCCCATCTATCTCAAAGGTTGCATCAATGGGATCTTCACTCTCGACTATAATCGCATCTTCGGGGCAGATCCTCTCGCAGATCTTGCAGTAATCACACCTCTTTTCATCAACCATAAGATCCTTGAATGGGACGAGATCTTCAGAAGTAAAATCGCGTTCAATGGGGATAAGTGCCTCACAAAAATCTGCACATACACCGCAGAAGTTGCACTTACTCATATCAATATCTATACTTCCCTTCACACCCTCTTTCAATGGCGCAATATTCTCTTTCTTTGGTATTCTGAGATCCAATTTTATTGCTTCTTGCGGGCAGACCTTCTCGCATAATATACATGGCAAGCAGTCCTCATTCACAGAAATCTCAGAATCAAGATGGGGGTAATCCTTAAGATCCAATATATTCTCACCGTCGAAGTACATCTCCATTGCATGGGTGGGGCAGAATGCGGCACACATTCCACAGAATGAACAGGAGTCGGGATCTATCATAACCGGAGGAGCATCCATTCCTGTTGCTATCTCCGGTATAGGACCAAGCTCGAGTGCATCAGAGGGGCAGATGTCGACACATATACCGCAACCGACGCATCTCTTATAATCATATGTATGTCTCTTTGATCTGTCACCAGCTTTTTGATTATAGATAAATTTAGAACCCTCAAAATCCGAATCAACTGTAATATCCATATGGATATATATTCATCTTCTGGGGTATTTAAATCTTTCAAATATGAGGCGATATACAATTATCTGTCATGCGAGTCTCACTGATATCCTTAGAATTCTCGCACATATTCCAGAAGTTCTTCTCTGCCCATGAGATAAACTTGCTCTCTCTTCCAAGTATTGCATAGTCCCAATCAAGCGAACCGCGCTTATCCTGAAATATTACACCTGCCTCTCCATCATCTATTACAAGAACACCCATGTATATATTATCCATATTCGTCGTTAAAATATCAAGATTTGAATAATCGTCATTATTACTATAATCATTCAGCAAATCTGGCTCGATTAAACTGATAAGTAGAGTTATATCTACTCTCTTATCGAAGATTCCCTTATTAATAATCTCTTCCATCATTGGAATCTGATTTGCAGCAAATAATATCTTTTTTTTGGCATTTAAAGCCATATTATTAAATTTCACCAGTACGTTAGGTGCTGAGCTTATCAGATCGGTTCCTCTGAGGGATCTGATATCTCTAAGGATCTCTTGAGGAACTCCGCCTATGTCATGCTCTCCCCACACCTCCTTGTACTTTCCTACCACTTCGATTCCGTCTAGTGAATTTACAAATATCTTGCCGCATGTGGAGAGGGTGAAGTACTTATTTTCTTTTCTTATGAGGTCTTCTTCCGTCAGTCTATGAAGGTGCTTGTGCACGTATGTCTCGGCATACCCCATCTGCTCTGCAATCTCTTTTGCAGTTTTAGGATCTTCCACCAGTATCTTTAAAATCTCTATTCTTGAGCGATGACCGGATGCTTTGAATAACTGAGAGGTTTCTTCAGAGAGGTCAGACATCGTATTTACATATATATTAGTGTAATATATATTTTCCTAATGATTAATTCTGATAGTTATGGAAATTATTCTAAAATGTGGAAATTTGAAATAAACGGCAATTTTTCGTTTATTTTCATTTTTAAACCATTTTAAAAGAAATATTTAAATATTAATCATGTTATTTGTATCAAACGGTGAATACTCATGCTAGAAAATGATAAAAGTTATTCAGCTGATGATAACGAGTCATTGGATGATGAGAAGCCCTGGAAAAGCACAAGTGGAAGCGTTTCAGACATACCTATAGCAACCGAAAAGACCTACTCATATGATCCGAAAAAGATGATGGAGAAGGTTCTACCGCTAGAGAAAGGTTCTGGAATGTACATCGGGATGCAGCAGATATATCCTGGAGAGGACCCGATGGATATGATCGATCATAAGATGTATAAGAGGGGGGGCTTGCAGCAATCAAGAACAAAGAGGGAGTTTACGGAGTGGGGTAGGAAGATAGCCCTCGAAAGAGGAATACCATCATACAACAGGGAGCTTGGCATACCACTCGGTCAGAGGACGATGGAGACGATGCCGATCGGAGGTCTGATGGATATCGGTGGTATGGTTGGAATAGAATCG
>JAXHTN010000008.1:0-19308 GCA_034190145.1 Halobacteriota archaeon
AGTCTCCACCATCATAACTTGTATTCCATAACTCGTTTCCATCACTGTCATACTTTACTGTGCAGTAGTTATAATAAGTGATAAAATCATAACAGGCCCCAGTTACGATTATGTTATCTGTTGAATCTGTAGCTACACTAGTGGCCATATCACCAAGTCCGCCATCATAACTTGTATTCCATATCTCATTTCCATCACTGTCATACTTTACTGTGCAGTAGTTATCTGTGCTTCCATCAGAAGAGACCCCAGTTACGATTATGTTATCTGATGAATCTGTAGCTACACCATATGCTTCACCCCAGTCTCCACCATCATAACTAGCATTCCATAACTCGTTTCCATCACTGTCATACTTTATTGTGTAGTAGTTCAATATTCGTTCATTAAGAAGAGAGATCCCAGTTACGATTATGTTATCTGATGAATCTGTAGCTACACCATATGCTTCATCCCAGTCTCCACCATCATAACTAGTATTCCATAACTCATTTCCATCACTGTCATACTTTATTGTGTAGTAGTTTTCTGTGCTTCCATCAGAAGAGCCCCCAGTTACGATTATGTTATCTGATGAATCTGTAGCTACACCAACTGCTCTATCCAAGTCTCCACCATCATAACTTGTATTCCATATCTCGTTTCCATTACTGTCATACTTTATTGTGTAGTAGTTTTCTGTGCTTCCATCAGAAGAACCCCCAGTTACGATTATGTTATCTGATGAATCTGTAGCTAAACCAATAGCAACATCCTCGTATCCACCATCATAACTTTTGTTCCATATCTCATTTCCATTACTGTCATACTTTATTGTGTAGTAGTTTTCTGTGCTTCCATCAGAAGAGACCCCAGTTACGATTATGTTATCTGATGAATCTGTAGCTAAACCAATAGCAACATCCTCGTATCCACCATCATAACTTGTGTTCCATAACTCTACCACGCCTGCACTTACCGGTACAAAAAAAACACTAGCAATTAGTGCAAACGCAAATAAAAATGCTTTATTTAATTTTTGTGTATTTCTATTACCATCCATATTTTTCCCCTCTTTATCTTTTAATAGTAATATCGCCGACACACATCAATGCTATGAAACAAAATAACAGACAAAATATTTAAATATTCCTAGATATATAGCTTTTTGCTGAAATAATTTTTTTAAATAATAAATAAATTTTATAAATAAAAAGACTTTTAATTGGGCAGCCCAACATATTTCTAATAGCATAACTTTTATTTCAAAGCCAGATATAAAAAAACAAAAGAGGTAAAATCAAGAGAATCCCAAATACCCTTGAATCCTGCTATTACCTTTAATTTTGCAAATAACCGGGCATAATCAAGTTTTTTTTCCTTTCCAGCTCAACAATCTAACTCTTTAGTTAGGACGCTCTTTTCGTTCTTCAATATCTTGGGCAAATCCGCAGATGAAACTTAGATTTGCAAAAAGGACAGTGAGAAGCACAAAACCAAAACAAATATTTAAGATGATATCGGGATTGGTTTGGCCGGGGAAATAACCAAATATTCCTAGCTCCATTACGATAAACCATGACAAAGAAGTTATAACAAGCATTGGTGCCCACACTTTCGCCAATACTCTTCTGACTTTTATCGGTAATATCTTACTCCACCAAGCTAATGGTTTATTAATTCTTGTTGCATATGCCCAAGTGGGTAAGAAGAGCACGATATGCCCAATTCCGCCGCCAACCAAAGTCAATAAAATCAAGAGAAGAAGAAAAATAGTTGCTCCGTATCTTTTATGAAGGAATTTGATGGAGAAGATGATTATTGCTAAACTGACAAATAAAACAGTAACTCCTGTAATTAAAAAATTGGGAATTAAGGTGAAAGCCCCTTCTGTTCCATGAATCCAGTATCTATGTGACTTGCCAATAGCTTCAATCATGAACCCATTCGTAGAAGTATTTCCCTGAAGAATTTCAAAAAGACCGTGGTTGATAAAGCCCGCAAGCCCTAAAAGAACCCCTATTGTAGATGCGGTTATTCTAGTTTTGTGATTGTAATAATTCATTTTTGTATTCATACAATTACCTCAAAAAACGCTCCAAATAGAAGTAACGCAAGAACAACTGCGATAAATAGTCTGATCTCTCTCTTACTTTCGGTAAAAACAACCTTCCAATCCCTTCTTTGTTTTGGAAATAATCTGTTCCAATTACTCTTGAAAAAGTCAACGAGCTCCTTTCTTTTAGGAGTTGCACCAAAAATTTCTGAACCTAACGCTGATGCAAAAGATATGTTAAGGAGAATGAAAGAGACTTCAATGGAAATCAATACTGGTGAGTGCCACAAGGGATACCAGATCTCTTTATTAATAAAGTGATCAATTGCACTTACAAGACCAAGGGAATAAAAGATGCCGGCCATTATTGCAATTAAAGGTGAAAGAAGAAGTAACGACGCAATAAAATGTAAAAAGGTCATTAAAGAGTTTCTTGTTAGAATGTTGACAAAAAGACCAGCCTTTGATGTTGGTTCAAGAACAGTTGGGGAGATCCTGTTTCCGTACGCACCCCAACTCCGAACAAATCCCAGCATTGCGTCAGGGAACAGTAGCACAAAGAATAAGCAGAGAACAGACGCAATCGCGAAAGACAATATATTAATTTTTAACCATCCAAAAAAGAGTTCCCTCTTCATATTTTGCCCCCTGAAATCATAAGTTATGGTAGGAATTCCGTGTAATCTAATCTTGTCTCTTTGAAAATAAATCTTCCCAATAAAATAGTGCGCTTAGATTGGTTTATCTGTAAAGTAAAACGTATGCGTCTCTTATAGCACTTCCTCTGAATTCTAGTACTTTCTAATGAGAATTACTCCCCTTATTTTGACTCGTATTGTTTTATAATCCTATGGATCCTTATCCAAGCCACCATGTAGAAGGCATAAGTGGCCATCTCAAGATAAATACCAATAGCAGGGTCGGTATACCGTGAGAAAGCACGTAGGATGAAGAGCGGGATAAAGATATGAGCCCCTCTATGTCCGGCATATTTATAGGGGATCCATAAGACGAATATAAACCAAATAAAGAATGATCCTATTACTAAACCGAGAATTCCAATAATATCGGTTGTTCTAAGAGAAAAGCGACCTCTATTTTTCCATATCGTAATTGGTTCTTCATCTTTATATGGATTGGGTCTGAAAAAATCCCTCAATTGTGTCATTCTGGATGGGGTCAATTTGAATCCACAGGTTCCGCAAGATTTTACACCTTCCTCAACCTCTTCTTCACACATGGGGCAGATCATCGGCATCACCTTAATTAAAGACTTTGTCAAGGAATTGTTACCATGTATGTTAATCTTTACCATTGATTATTCACATTTTGGTAAAAAAATTGAGCAAAAAAACACCGATCTTTTTATATCTTGAAGCCGATAGAGAGTAAGAGGATATACTTATCATGAAGACAAGGATTGAAGAGATCATGACAGAAGAGGTGGTAACTGTTCATGAGGACGATCTGTTACCGCACGTTATATCCGTGCTTAAGGAAAAAAAGATAGCAGGGGTACCCGTCGTTGATAAAGATAATTATGTGGTAGGTGTTGTAAGCGAAATGGATATATTGAAGGTCTTTGAAGATTTTCAGTGGTATACGCCGCTTTTCAGAGTGATGGATCTATTTCGCTTGCATGAAGAAAAGTTGCATGATGTTGAACAGGACATAGATAGAGCGAGTGTTATGAAGGTCAAGGAGATTATGTCGAAGAGGCCGAGAACACTGCGACAGGACGAATATATTGACGACGCTGCTGCGATCATGCAATCCACGGGATTCAACAGGCTGCCAGTGGTTGACAGATCAGGTAAGCTCAAAGGAATAGTAACAAGATCAGACATTCTGGCTTCACTTTATTAAATTTAAAGGAGACGCATAGTATGCCAACTAAGACAAAAGTAAAGGAATTGATGACTACGGATGTTATAACTTTTAAACCAACTGACAAGATAAGGACGGTCACTAAGACTCTTGGAAGTAAGAGGATAAGTGGGGCCCCTGTCATCGATGATGATAACAAAGTAGTAGGCGTCATAAGCGAAGCGGATATCATGAAGCTTACCGCCTCCATACCCATACCCGAAATCAATCTTGATCCGTTTGACCCTTATGCATTCGTAAATACATTCTCTCATCTAAGGAAGGTAAACCATATGTGGGAGGATATAGATAAGCAGTGTGAAACGCTTCTCAGTGGAACAGTTGAAGATGTGATGTCAAAAAAGATTGAGACTGTGTCACCCGACGATTACATCTCCGATGTTGCCCGGTTGATGCATAAGAACGATTTCAATAGGTTACCTGTTGTTGATGACAATGGAAAGTTGGTCGGATTGATTGCAAGAGGAGATGTTATTGGAGTACTCGTTGAAGACGACTGATAGTCTTACTGAACGTATTTGGAATTCTCAAAGGGCATCCGAGATGTAATCAGATATTGCCCGAAATATTATTGATAAGATCTCCCATGCGGAAGATCCGCTCTGCCTCATCGAACCAATCATCATTGGAAGAGTTTCAGTTGCATAATTCCACCAAAGCGGAAGAGTGATTACAATCAACATCAAGATAAAGATTGTAATCGCGATTATGATCTGTTTTAGATTCATATAATTAACTGTTACATTCAATATCTAAGAAGCCTTCTGAAGATTTTCACCCTTAGTGCTATTCTCGCTACTTGAAGCGCTCAACCTTATACCTGTGACACTCGACAGATTCTTCTCCTGCATTACAACACCGATCGTTCTATCCGCTGATTCGATCATCGGCTCCCTGAGCGATACTACAATGAACTGGGCACCTCGTGCAAGCTTCTTTATCATCTTTGCAACTCTATCAACATTTGATCCGTCGAGGAACATATCCACCTCATCGAGTGCGTAGAACGGAGCAGGTCGGTAGCGTTGTATTGCAAATAGAAATGAGAGTGCGGTAAGGCTCTTCTCTCCACCGGACATCGCCTCAAGACGGATAAGATTCTTCCCTGCGGGCCGCGCCCTTATGGACATCCCTCCGGCAAATGGATCATCTGAATTTTCAAGCAATAGTTCACCATATCCACCTGACAATTCTTCGAAAGTATCCTTGAAGTTTTTATTTATTGCATCGAATGATTCCATGAAGACTTCTCTTTTCATCTCTGCGTAGCTATCCATACGTTCGATTATTTCCTTCCTCTCGGTTACAAGCACATCTCTGCGAGATTTTATCATCTCTTTTCTCTGCAAAACTGCATCATACTCTGCAATAGCCCTCATATTTACAGGTTCAAGGCTATTCATCTTCTTCTCAATTATTAAAACATTTTTTTGAATTATCTCATAATCAGGGACATCTTTTGGATCTATATCGAACTCACCGACCTCTTTTATCATTTCACTGATGCTAGCGATCAAATGCTCACTATTATCCTCTAAAATAGATACAGTTTCTTCAATTCTATCAAAACTTCTTAAATTCTCCTCTTTTTTCCTTCCAAATTCTGATATAGAAGCCATCTGATCGTCTCTTAATTTCCGCAGGTCATTCAGTTCCAAAGAAAACACTCTTTCTAGTTCCCTTTTAATCCCAAGTTCTTCTTCTAGTCTACATATCTCGGATCTGTTGAAACTCGTCTTTTTGTTTAGATCATCCTTTTTAAGCTCCAGTTGATCCAATCTACCCTTATGATCAACAATCTCCCTTTTTAAGTACTCTTTCTTAATAAAGAGCTCACTCATATTTGAATCTACACGCCTAACCTCATCATCGATACTCTGAATTTCCGAAAGAACGATATCTGCCTCTTCATTAATCTTACGAGCCTCTGAGTCCGTGAACAATTGCTCAAGCTCAAAAACCCCCTCTTCTACCCCGGATATCACATCATCCTTCTCTTGGACTTTATACTTCAAACGGTTGATCTCTTCCGAAAGATTCTCGCAATCAGTAGTTAATTCGGTTATTCTTGTACTTTTTTGAGTTATCTTATCATTCAAACTATTTATTCTCTCATTTATGGATTTTAACTCTAATTCGCTCTTATTTTCATTTCCTCTTAACTCCAAAGCATCATTTCTTAGTTTTGAAATGTGATCTTCAACATTAGATAGGTTCTGAGATCTCAAGTCAAGATCTTGTTCGTACATTGTAATCTGATCTTTGAGCTTGGTAACATCATCTTCAGTAGGTAAAAATCTTGATTTCGCGGAGCCTCCTGTCATCGCGCCGCTCTTCTCCATGAGTTCCCCTTCTAGTGTCACCAACCTATATTCCCTTAATAGCCTTCTAGCGGCATCCATGCCATCTACAACAACAGTATCCCTAAAGACAAACCAAAATGCCGGGTAGAAGATGGGATCAAAGTCTATAAGGTTTATAGCATAATCAACGACTCCTACAGCATTAATATCGTCCAATAACCTCCCGTTCATCTTGTTGAGTGGCAGAAATGTTGCTCTTCCCGCACCCCGCGCCTTGAGATAGTTTATTGCATCTGCTGCAACATGGTCATTCTCGACTACAATAGATTGCATCCTGTTTCCGGCTGCGATCTCCAATGCAAGATTGTAATCTTTATCGACCTTGCAAAGATCTGCTACAGTGCCATGGACTCCATCTAACACACCTTCCATTGCTGCTTCGAGTATAAGACTTACAGGATGACTAAATCGGTTCTTCTGGCTCGATTTTACCATTGCCTCTTTCTTGGCATGTTCCCTTTCCGCGGCTTTTATGTCTTCTCGTAGGACAGAGACCTCAGCGCGAATCTTTTCCCGTCCTAGCTCCAAATCAGAAAGATCGGCTGAAACATTCTTGATTTTTTCTCTAATATCTTTCAGAATTTCACTGGCGTCATCCCTACTTAAGACTAATTCTGTCCTGAGATCGATACTTTCTTTAAGCATCTCTTTAGCCATCTCTTCGTCATGTGACCTTCTTTCAAAAGCATCAGTAAGTCTATCGATATTTCTTATAAGCTCGTTCTTGTTGTTCTTCTGAACTTCAAGATCCAGTTTCATCTTCGATATTTTTGCCCCAATCTCCTTGTATTCAATATCAACTTCAGAGATGGAACTGTTGATTTCTTCGAGTTTGACTCTCTTTTTGTCAAGTTTAGAGATCCATTCTTCCTTTTTCTTTGCTTCCTCGGTTAGGTCACCGGATACTTTTCTTATTCTTTTATAACCGTCGAACTGTTGGATAAGGGACTTCTTTTGCTGAAATATTAAATCACTGAGTTCATTTTGTGCAATTTCAACGATCCCCTCACACCTTGAGATACTTACGAGGATGTTTTCAATATCCCCCTTGATCTTTATAGATTCCGCCTCGCCCTTCTCTGAGATCTCTTTATTCAAATCTCTCAACTTATCTTCACATTCAGTAATTTTACCATTTATATCGAGGATATTTTTTGCAAGAGCATCCTTTGCCAACTGTTTCTCCTCGATATCCCTTTTTATCTTTTCAAGCTCACCTTCGGCACTCAAGAGTTTTGATATGATCATTAGGCTTTCGTACTTCTTCTTATCATTTCTAAGTTCGTTGTATTTAAGAGCCTGATCCTTCTCATACCTCAGCTCTTCCATTCTGGTCTCCACTTCAGAAAGGATAATATCAATCATGCCGATCCTATCTTTCACTATCTCTAGCTGTTTAACGGCTTTTTCAATCTTACTGTCAAATTCTGAGACCCCTGCTATCTCCTCAATTATCTTTCTTCTGTTGTAAGCTCCCATCTTCAATATCTGGGTCACATCTCCTTGCATTATTACATTGTAGCCCTCAGGGGATATTCCTGATTTCCCAAGCTCCCTATGGACATCGCTTAAGTTGCATGGCTTACCATTTAAATAGAAATAGGAGTAGTAACCATTCTCAGTTCGCTTTATTCGACGAGTGACAGTAACATCGTCCATATCTAACGGAATCTTTCTGTCTTTGTTATCGAATTTAATCGTAACTTCAGATAGCTTTAAATTGTCACTGTTTGAGCTATTTATGAGATCGGTAAGTCTCTCAGCCCTCATGGTCCTCGAGCTTGACAAACCTAGTGTAAATATTATTGCGTCAATTATGTTACTCTTACCACTACCATTCGGCCCGGAAATGGTAGTAAAATCTTCATAAAAGGGGATCTTGACTCTGTTAAAAGACTTAAAATTCTTTATCTCGATCTCTTTGATATGCAACGATCCAACCCCTCTTAATCTTCGCTCAAAAGTGTATTGAACATCATCTACTATTAATCTTTACACGTGGATTATGATAAACGATCCAAAAATTTATCTAGCAGACATACGAATAGATGGTAACCGGTGTTTAAATTTGATATCAAGGGCCCGTGGTCTAGTTGGTTATGACATCGCCTTCACACGGCGGGGATCATGCGTTCGAATCGCGTCGGGCCCACTAAATTTTCCCGTGTGAAATAGTCCCGTAGGGTAGAGGTCAATCCTAGAGGGCTTTGGACCCGCTGACGGCGGTTCGAATCCGCCCGGGACTACTCCTAATCATTTAAGAAATTCCTTGATAAAGATACCTAACTCACTAGAGTAGATCTCTTCATCTTTGAGTATCTTGCAACCATCAAGTGAGTTCGATATGTTCTTACCTAAGCTACACGAACCAAGTTCATTTTCCAAAAGATCGGTAACGTTCGTATACCTTCGCGGTACTCTTGCAACATAAATACCATCCTCGATAAAGGTAGGATTCGGCACGTGTTTCTCTCTAAAGTTTTCAACTCGGCCCCTGAAGGTCACAGGAGGCCCAATTACTTTTTTTATATTAGGAAGTCTTCCTACCTCCATCTCAAAAAGAATTATTGCACGACCAGCCCCTGCCCAGACATCGGAACTAAAAACCCTGAAGTCGTGACGATTCATAAGCCTAATAATTGCCTTCTCTGCTTTGTAAAGTTGCGGAAATAAAATATCATCTATGAGATCAGGGATCACAAAATCGATGGTTATCAGTTCCGTTCCACGCTCTTTTAATAGATCCGTCAATTCTTTTTTTGTAATAGGTGATACCGGCTCTGAAAAGAAATAGGCAAGATCTGGGCCATCTAAGAAGGAGCGTGAAGCGTCTATAAATCTACTGTAACTTTGAAGAGAGACAGCCGCAGCCACATTCCTATTTGGATCTACAGGATCAATGAAAACAAATGGGTCTTTTGAATTATACGTTCCTATCTCTTCCATATTTATAATTTGGCCTAACTTCCAATCTGAAGCAGCCTTTAAAACCTCAAAAAAGGAACCGTATTTTATTACAAGCAGTTCGCATAGATATCCGGAGAATCCCTGTACTTTAAGCTCTGCACCATAAACACCGGCACCGCTCATAAACTGCTTCAAAAGTATAACTTCATCTGCAAGGCCATCAATTCTTCCTTTAATGTAATCATTATGAAACGGAGTTCTGTCAACGGCTGACTTTATTTTTGAGGCTTCATCAACGCTAAAGGCTGGGACTAGATCGATATCGTATCCTTCAATTTTTGCCCTGATATAGGGATGTTCGGCGTATCGCTCTTCAAAATCTGTAGCACAAATCTTAGCAATTGATAATCCGACTTCCTCGAGTTCCTCTCTTGACATGCTAGAGGGAAGCATAATAAATATGTCAATATCTTTCTCACCGGATCGCCAAGTTCCTCGCGCCACCGATCCGACAAGCTTTCCATAAGCTTCAACTTTTAGATCAGAGGCTGCTATATCTACTGATTGAAGTATTTTAGAGACAACAGATTCCAACTCATCTACCATTTCCTTTTGAGGCTTGATCTTGAGCAAAACCTCAGATGTTATTGATTTTATCCCTTCTTCATCCATCTGATACCACGACTCACATACTTCATAACATTGGAATTTCTATTGTTTTTGAATCAAATATTATTGATCACCCTATCCTTTAGGAGGGTGTGTGATCATTTTGATCTGGATTAGTTATAAGTGTGACAAGATCCTAAAATGTGTTGTTATCAGGCAAATTTCAAGAGATGAAAATGATGGATAATACTGGAAAATACCTAGGAGACTTGGTTAAGACCGCCCCATTGCAAGAACAGATAATGCAATCTGCAATAAAAGAACTTGATCTTGAAGAGGGTAGCAGAGGGCTTGACGTCGGATGTGGGATAGGTCTTCAAATGATTATGCTTGCAGAGGCAATAGGAGTTAATGGACATGTCACCGGTCTTGATATCTCAAAAGAATTCTTGTCATATGCCGAGGAGATTTTAAAAGCGGAGGGATATTCCAATCGGACCACATTCCTTGAGGGGAGTATGGAAGAACTCCCGTTTGATGATGATACCTTCGATTGGGCATGGAGCGCTAACTGTGTCGGATACAACCCTCATGAGCCCATCCCCCTTTTAGAGGAACTCAAAAGAGTTGTTAAGCCCAATGGAATGGTAGCCCTTATTGCATGGTCTTCTGAAGAACTTTTGCCAGGTTATCCGATATTAGAGGCTAGACTGAAAGGAACGACGAGTGGGATTGCTCCTTTTGGGAAAGAGAAGAAGCCAGAAACACATTTTCATAGGGCGCTTTTTTGGTTTAATAGGATGGGATTTAAAGATACGAAGGCAGAGGTATTTTCTGAATGTGCTTATGCCCCCCTCAGCCGCAAGATGCGCGAAGCCCTTACTTCCCTAATCGAGATGAGGTGGCCTAACGCAGAATCTGAACTTGAACCAAAGTTACAGGAAGAATTTCAACGCCTATGCTGCGCGGATTCGCCTAATTTTATATTGAACCTTCCTGATTATTATGCATTCTTCACCTATTCTATGTTTTGGGGAAAGGTTCCCTGATATATGGCCATGTCATGAATTGACTCCGGGAGAGATCAGAATAGTATAAGTCTGATTAATAGCAATTCCATTTGAAGAAGGCGAGGCTCATGTTTATTGATCTTAGATTTTTACTCATCGCAACCGGAGGAGCCATTGGCGCCCTATCAAGGTATGCAATATCAGGTTTAACATATGGGAGAGTAAATGAATCGTTTCCTTTTGGAACACTTTTTGTTAACCTCATTGGTGCTTTTGTTATAGGCTTTTTGTGGGGTCTGGCTGAAAACGAGGATATCTCGTCCGATATGCACTCGTTTCTTTTTATAGGCATCCTGGGTTCTTTTACCACATTCTCAACTTATAGCCTTGAGACTCTCAACCTCTTTAGAGAAGGTAACACAAATCTAGCAATTTTGAATATTCTTGTGATTAATCTTCTTGGTATTGCACTCGCTTTAATAGGTTTTATCACTTCCAGATACCTGATCAATCTTATGGGTGCAAGATGAGGTGAAGCAAGGTTTAAATAATCAAGAGAGAGTATGAATTATCAGACGGTAATGGTTAATTAAAAACGAAGAAACCAATATGGAGTGCAAGAGATGACAACGATTTCGACCCTTGGACCTGCAAACACATTCTCCGAACTTGCTGCAAAAAGATATGGTAAGGATAGCAGATCGGACTTCTCTATAAAGCTCTACCCAACAATAGGAAAGGCTTTTGATGCAGTTGGAAAGGACTGTTCCTGTGCTGTTTTACCTATAGAGAATATGGCGGAAGGGTACGTGAGTATTGTTCTGGATCTTTTGGTCCATAGTGAACTTTTCATTGTTGATGAGCTTTTGGTTGCTATCCAGTTCTCGCTTGCCTGCAACTGCAAGTCTCTTGACCAGGTGGATAAGGTCTATGCCCAATTTGTATCACAGGGTCAATGCAGTCTGTTTTTGGATAACTTAGAAGATATAAATATTATTACTACACCCAGCAATGGAACATCGCTTGAACAGTTGCAGAAAGGGCTTAGTGGAGAAGCAGCAATTGTACCTACATTTGCAGTTAAAGAAGGTGATTTTCCCTTGATTATAAGAGACATCTCGGACCATTCAAACAACCAGACTAGGTTCATCACGATTGCACCCAATCCCACAGAATATGACCCTTCAGTAGATTACAAGACCTCGCTTCTTGTAGTTGAGAGTGTTGACAAGCCCGGAGTTCTGAGTAATATTCTCTCTGCGTTTTCCAAAAGGAACATCAATCTAGTCTCCATAATGTCGCGCCCAACAAAGGAGATGCTCGGAAGATATCATTTCTTTATTGATGTAGAGGGGCACTATGAGGAATCACGGATCAAAGAATCTATCTTTGAGATAGAAAAGGAGAATACAATAAGGATTCTTGGATCGTACCCAAAAGCACAAAAACTGATTGATATCCAAGAGAATGAATCCGACGAAAAGGACAATGGGTGTTGATAAGATGAAAGAGGGAGTGCTAAAAGAGACACCTTTTTCTTACAATAGGTCCCTTCCTCCCGTATTTGTTGCTTCAGGAGATGGCCCTTATGAGAACACGAAAAAGGCTCTTGCAAAGATCGACCTATCACCTGTAAAAGGCAAGAGTATCCTTCTAAAGCCCAATGCTGGTCGAGTTGCTGCACCAGAATCCGGAGTTACTACAAATCCACAAGTGATAGCCGCGGCAATTGATGTATTTATTGAAGCAGGGGCAACTGTGGCAGTTGGTGAAAGCCCTATAACGGGATTCAAGACTATGGATGCATTCGAAGCAACCGGTATTGCATCTGTTGCACGTGATCGAAACTGCCAATTAATTGATATGGACGTAAGAGATCCCATACATTGGGCGATAAAAGATGGTATAGCAATAAAGTCTATCGAGGTCTGTTCTGAAGTTTTGGAGTACGACGTTATTGTCTCCATTCCTGTAATGAAGACTCACATTCACACGGTAGTGACACTCTCTGTTAAAAATATGAAAGGTTGTCTTTGGCGCCGAACGAAGGTGGATCTTCATATGCTACCCAAGATTGAGGGACATGATGAAAGACCACTGAATATGGCAATAGCCGACCTATCAACTGTTCTTCTCCCCCATCTGTCCATAATCGATGGCAACTTTGGGATGGAAGGGATGGGGCCCAGTGCAGGGAAAGTTAAGAAACTCAATCTTGTTGTGGCGGGATTTGATCCATTTGCAACGGATGCAGTATCATGTTCACTTATGGGCTTTGATGTGAATGATGTACCACATCTTCGCATGGGTGCAAATCGTGGAGGGGGAGTTATAGATCTGTCAAAGATACAGGTGACACCCAGTTCTTGGTATGAACTGGCTTCTCCTTTTGAACCTCCGCCTGAAAATCTCTCAATAGAATTCCCAGGTGTAACAGTACTGGATGAGATGTCATGCAGCGCTTGCCAATATTCACTTCTTATGTTTTTAAAGAGATTTGGTGATTCGATAACGGACTGTTTTCCGGGCCAAGAGAAGGTAAATATTGCGATAGGCAAGGGGCACGAGTCGGTACCTTTAGGTACATTATGTATCGGTAATTGTACAGTTGAGCATAAGAGAAGAGGCATTTATGTACCCGGATGTCCACCTGTTGCGAGTCAAATCTTAAAGAAGGTCTCAGAAGATGAAAAGACTAAAGACAGAAAATAAAACAAATCATAAACTCGGCGGGGCAATAGGATTAGTTCCTCTCACTTTGTTATAGAGGCCTAGTTTCATGCAATAAGACTTTTGCTTAGAATCGATCGAAGAGAG
The DNA here is from genome assembly GCA_034190145.1 of Halobacteriota archaeon. GTDB lineage: Archaea > Halobacteriota > Syntropharchaeia > DAOWMC01 > DAOWMC01 > JAXHTN01. The sequence continues at coordinate 13,629 of JAXHTN010000008.1, forward strand.
CCTCTCGATCCGCTCAAGTTTCTCGTCAAATATCGCAGCATTAAATTTAGTACCGCATTGTGAGACATATTCACGGGTGAATGATAGAGCAACTTGGCTTTTAAACTGCTCTTCTATCGTACCAAAACCAGAGTATTTTCTTTGAATGGTTTTATTAGTATAAATTTGAGCAGGACATAGAGTAAAACGGCAATAAATTGGCCTAAATTTGTCAATTTCACATCCATTATCTTCCTTATATCTAAAAACACAATTTCTACCGCCGTTTAGTTTTAATCCTCCGGTTATTTTACTTGGTTTTGATGATAGATACTCATCGAAAAAAGTTTTACCATCCAAATTCAGATGGTTTATGATTCTTTTGATATCTTCAAGCGTAACAGGAATCTCAACTTCATCACTCTCAAAGGCATCACATGAGTCGCAGTCGAATGTTTTGATAATAGGGCGTCCTGCAGAATCTCGTGTTAGAAAAACCTTCTTTGAACGGATTTCAGTAACCCTCTTCTTCAGATCATGAATGGCACTTGAGTACTCGGCTTCATTCCAACCCCCTTTATTTCTACTTATGAATGCTTTTGTCAGTTCAATAGCAACGCTGAATTCTAACAACTCAAAATCGGGATTTGAATCCGTGCATGAACTTATCCAGCATGATCTAGGTTCATCTTCTTCAGGGGGATTGCACACAAAAAATTTACAAGTCCTTGGTTTTGCAGGATGAATAGAACAGAAATTTTCGTCCGTTAAGAATGCACAAGCAGTATTTTCTCTCCTCTTTATCTTGAATAGAGTATGCTCTTTTGAGATCGTTCCCTCAATATATTTATCAAATACATCTTTATCAGATACATTCATAAACTTCGCAATTCGATGGATATCATGTAAGGTTGCGGGGACGATATAGTGGCAACATCTGCCACAATTTTTGCATGAAGGACTCTTTTGTGAATCGTAAGGCAGATGGTTTAGATGGTGGTCTTGCTCCTGTTCATACTCCATAGATCCGTCACACCCTTCAATATTTATAAAATAATATACTTACTCGATTAAATGTGACATAACCTAATGACTTCATTAAATATTAATTTTTTTAATGATGACGATATATCTGACATTATGAAAAAGTATTTGAGACCAACAGATGTGATCGACTGGGATGAAAGAACGGTACTTAGGCAGGCAAAAATCCTTACAAGAGGTTGTGACGATCCGATAAGCATTGCTAAGACCTGTTTTTTATTTGTAAGAGATGAGATATTCCACAGCTATGATTACAAGATGAATCCAGTCACTTTAAAAGCGTCAGAAGTCCTGAGACACAAGACTGGATTCTGCTATTCCAAAAGCCATCTATTGGCAGCTCTTTTAAGGGCAAATAAGATACCCTGTGGCCTTTGCTATCAGCGCCTAAGTAGAGATGGTAATGGTCCACCCTTTATCCTTCATGGTTTGAATACAGTTTTTCTACCAGACATCGGTTGGTACAGAATAGATGCAAGAGGTAACAATGAAGAAGTTACTTCCGAATTCGATCCACCGAATGAAAGACTTGCTTTTGAGCCCAGGATCGAAGGAGAGGAAGACCTTCCAGAGATATGGGATAACCCAATGCCAGCAGTGACTGAATTTCTAGAACGATATAAAAATTATGATCAAGCCTATAATAATTTGCCAGGTATTTTTGAGTAATAATAAAAAAATGTTTAATCTGACTATTTAACGATAACCAGATATATTTATTTATAATTAGTTTGTAAATAGATGTATCCATTATATATATACGAAGAAAAACTTGAATAATTTACACAACCTGGAGAAGGTTGTAGAGATAATTGCAGATAGAACAGGGAGTTTAGATTTAAATTAGAATCTTAAAAGAGGAGGTGAATGATATCCATGAAAATAGAATACGCATAGTAGAAAGAAAGGAATTACTATCGATTTTGCTTACTGGAATTATTTGGCTATCTATCTTCACAGCGATGATTCCAACGGCGAGTGCTGCGGGCCCAGAGAGGATTCTGGATTCAAATACAGACTTAACTGGTACAACAGTACTCATTGGAGAGAAGATCAATGTAACTAACTTGAATGCAAGCGCATCAATTAGCGTAGTATTCATAAAGACATCTGCACCTAACGAAGGCCACACATTTACCGCAACAGTTGTGGGCACTGGTACTACAGATGCTTATGCATCAAGAGAAACGACTGGTGTAGCACTAGAAGGTCAATATAACATAACATATTACGAGGAAAATAGTGAAAGTGCTACCACAGAGACAATTTACTTAGACCCTATAACCTTTGGTTTCAGGATAGAGGATACAACCGGTTACGAGATATCTTCTTTACAAAAAAACGGATTGTTCAAGATTGATGTGACAGGTAACGTACCATTAGACGTAAATATTGACTTGGAAATAGCTGATCCAAATGGTATACCAATAACAGCAGACGGTAGTGCAACTCCACAGGTTCTCACGAACCAGACGATTGAAACAATTGAAGGGTACACTATCAATACGACGGGTTGGAACACAGGTGATTACCAGATTTCCATAGTCACAAAACCAAAGTACGCCCGTGGATTGGATGAAGTAACTATTACAAAAACACTTAAAATTAGTAATATGGGAGTTAGTATAACGGTGGACGTACCATCATCAGCAACAATCGGTGAAGAAGTGAAGATCAAGGGTACAACCACGCTTCCTGACAGCACTGACATAGATATCATCGTGAAAAAACGTTACAACATGGTCGTAGATTCCAAGCACAATGTTGACATCACAAACGGATACTTTGAGTGGGATTGGGATACTTCAGACATGAAAACTGGTTCCTACAAGATAACTGCATTCTGGGATGAAGATAATGACAATACTCTTGACCTAACAGAAGATACAAAGGATATAAAGAGCATCATAATTGAGCCCCCATCACTGACTCTTGATCCAATACCAGATGTCGATGTAGGTGATGATCTTGAAATTACCGGTACCACAAACAGGGCTGACGGGACACCTTTCATAATAAATGTTGAAGGGCCAGGAACCGATGAAACAGCAACTATCGAAGCTGCTGATGGAGCAATATCGGCAACATTTGATACAACAGGTTGGCAGGCAGGTTCATACTACGTAACAGCTGAAGATAAAGATATTACGTGCTCGGATGAAGCATACTTCAATGTCGTAAAACGTGTTCCAAACATCATGGTCGATTTATCGTTAACACCGACAACTGTCAAGGTTGGAGAGGATGTAATAGCGACTGTTACTGCAACAAACAAAGGTACTGCGTCTGGAACAGTCTATGCATCTCTTACAATAGAGGGGGTGGAAGTAAAGGCCGTTGACCTTGAAGTTGCGGCAGGTTCAAGCGAATCATTCACATATACATACACTGCAACTCAATCCGGGGTATATATATTCGATGCAAATGGTGCAACAGCAACACTTTTGGTACAGTCTGTTGCAACCATCTCAATTCCGGACGTTATGGCAAAAGGGATTGTTACAGTCCCAATCGAGATAGAGGATGCGGAAAATGTAGGTGCATGTCAGCTTACCCTCAAATACGATCCCTCTGTTGCAATCGTCTCTGAAGTCATCAGTTCTGACTTTGATTCAATTAATGCGAATTTAAGGAACGCTTTAATAGGTAAGGTTAGACTGAACGTCTTCCAGGGGGCAAGTCCGGGATTGAATGGAGATGTCATTCTTGCAGATCTCAACATCACGATAGTTGGAGATCTCGGTTCATCAACATCACTCAATCTTTATGTTGAAGGACTATTCGACGCAGAAGCAAGCTCCAATCCCATTTCATACAAAACCGATGATGGTAGTATTTACGTAACGTTGAACGGTGATGTGAACAATGATGATGCCGTAGATGTTTCAGATTGTATGTATCTTGCGAAACATCTCCTCAAAATACAAGGTTTTGAGACCATTGATGAGGTTGCATCCGATGTCAATGGAGACGGTGAGATTGACATATCAGACCGTATGTATCTGGCAAAACACCTTGCTGGCATGGATGGATTTGAGGTGCTGATCTGATGTTAAGAAAAGTATTTACGGCGATACTTGCCATCGCTTTGTTGCTTTTAGCACCCGGTGCGCTCGCAACCGATTGTAGTGTGGCGGTAGGCCAGTATGAGATTCAAGTAGGCGAATTGATACTTGTTCCGGTTGAGATCAACAGTGGTACGAATATCGGATCGGTTGATCTTACCGTAACTTTTAATCCGACTCTACTATCTCTTGAAAACATCAACGATGGTGAATTCGACAATACAGTTGTAAATTTAGAGGATTCGGATTCAGGAGTTGTAAAGGTCATAGCCTTCCAAGGAATAAGTCCTGGACTGAATGATAATATTACCATCGTGGAACTGGAACTTAATGTGCTTAAAGAAGGTGAGTGTGCACTTGGCCTTGAGATCATCACACTAAAGGACGCAAGTAACGGGTCTAACCCTGTTAATCATACGGTAAGTGATGGTAATATCAAGATAACTAAGGCAGAATCTGGAGATGATCCGAATGATCCACCCACCAGCCCAGGTCCCATAGGAGGCGGTGTTGGTGGGGGAGGAGGATTCATTCCTTCCGAGATAGATACGGATTCGAAAGGGAGAGTGCAAGTCGCTTACTCTGGAGAATCATCAGACGGTAAAGCCAAACTTACCATACCTGAAGGAACAATTGCTCTTGATGAGGATGGGAAACCACTGAAGTCTATAAGTATAATTTCTACAACTATTGGAGGAACAATCTTCTCGTGCAACCTCGGACCAAATGGCGCGACTTTTGACCCTGGCATAACAATTCAGATTACTTTTGACCCGGGAGATATTGCAAAGGGCGAAGTTGTTGTCATAAAGGTCTATGATGGAACTGAATGGGTGATCCTTGAGACAATTGTAGATATGACGACAAATACAGCAACTGCAAAGGCCTCCCGCTTCTCTATCTTCGCACTCTTTGATGAACCGAGACCTGATACGACAATATACACCCATAGTTTCACCGCAACAGCAACTCCAGAACCTACTGAAGATGCTCAAATCCCGGAAGTATCACAACCACCAGTTGTAGAAGCTTCCACCATACCATGGGTGTGGCTGATGCTCACTATGCTTGCAATTGGATTGATTGTAGTATGGGTTGCATTCAACGAGAGATAGGGTATTTTCTACCCTTTTCTTCTCAAAAAAAAAAAAGAATAATTACTTTTCCTTCTTTTTGAACTCAGTGTATCCACACTTTCCACAAGTCTGGCGATCTTTATGATTTGCGAGAAATACACCTTCGCCACACTTCGGGCAACTCCGTCTTTCCCTCTTAATACCGTCGTTACTGACGGTGTACAACTTATAAACAGAATTCTTACTACTTGCCATATTCTCCCTCGGTCACTCAATCGCTCTTCTCTTCTTCAGACTCAACGGACGGCCCCTCCGTAACTACTTCACTTTCACCTGCTTTCTCATCATCAGCAGGTGGAAAATTCCTAAGAAGTATGTGTGAAGATTCGACCGCCTTCTCCCTCTCCTCACTTTCGTAAACCTTGGCATATCCCACGGTCTCTCTCTTACCAAATTCGGACTTCATATTATCGATTACGAGTAACTTGGGATCGGAACTGAGTATAGTTGTCAACT
>JAXHTN010000080.1:0-8965 GCA_034190145.1 Halobacteriota archaeon
CTCGATGAGCTTCGAGATGAACTCATTTGAATTCGCCTTGGGTAGCAGTACCTTTTTATGGGCAAAGTAAAGTCCCACCGCTAGTGAATTTAAATCAGCCCCAATAACCTCAACATCCTCTATTCTCAATAGACTTTTTATTGTTCCAAGACCGCTGGCACCACCTGCACCTGTCACCATCACACGTGTCTTATTCACTGAAGTTCCTCCATTGTTTTATTAATTTTTTCTGCCACATATTTTGCCCCTTCGTCAGTTAGGGACGGATATATCGGAAGCGATATAGTAGAATGAATCACATTGTCTGTCATTGGGAATTTGGCATCTTTGTTGTACTCTTTTAGTAAGATCCTGTTGTGAAGCGGAGGTATATGCATCATCACCGCATCTATGCCATAACTCTGCAACCTCTCAATAATTTTTGAAGGGTTAAATGAAGTCCTGATCAGATACCTCGAATATACATGCTTTTTTCTTGCATCTTCAGGGGGATGTATTATCTGGCCTTCCATCTCCTCTCTATATATCGAGGAGATCTCTCTTCTACGACTAATGAACCTATCAAGTTTTTTCAATTGGACCTTCCCCACTACAGCACCGACATCTGACATCATATAACTATATTTTATCCTGGGGTCAGCATCCTCAAATGATCTGCATTGATCATGATACCTCAGATCCCTTATCGTCTGAATCCAATCGGGATCTTCTGTACATACAATCCCTCCCTGTATCGATGTCATCATCTTTGTGGCATAGAAACTGAAGATTGAAAGATCACCAAACGTTCCAACTTTTTTGCCGTCATATAGTGCACCGGTTGACTGGGCACAATCTTCTACCAAGTATATGCCTTTGCTCTTGCAAAGATCCTCAATTTCAGAGATATCAGCAGGGTATCCAAACATGTGGGGCACTATAACTGCTTTAGTTTTTTCGTTTATCTTGGACTCAATTTCTTCGACGGATATGTTATAATCATAGTTAATATCAGACAAAATCGGTTTCGCCTGTTGATATATTATCGGTAGGGCAACTGCAATACAAGTGTAAGAAGGGACGATCACTTCATCATCTTTTGATATCCCAATTGCAATTAATGCGAGATGAAGGGCAGACGTTCCCGATGACGTAGAAACTGAGGGAACCCCTATATAATCAAAAAAAGCCTCCTCAAAATCTTTTACCTTATTACCCATCGTCAACTCTTGACTCAAGAGGGTAGCACAAACGGCTCCGATCTCCTCATCACCTATCGTCGGTTTGTTATGGGGGATTTTATTTTTTAATGTGGCATCTTTTTCCATTTTAATAGTACCTACCTTTCGACGATTAAGCTATTTACTTATAATTTAATCTCACAGAGATGTCTTCGTATCTCTTCACCGAGGTCTTCTCGATCTAAAGCAAAATCAATTATTGCCTTGACATATTCAAGCTTATCTCCGGCATCATATCTCTTTCCCTCAAATCTGTAAGCATATACATCTCTTCCCCCACCAGAAATTAACATTTTAATCGCATCGGTTAGCTGTATTTCGTTTCCCTTTCCCAAACTTGTTTTCTTGATAAAGTCAAATATATCTGGGGTGAGTATATATCTTCCAATAGCTCCAGTCTTCGAAGGTGCACTATCTTCATTTGGCTTCTCTATTATGTCTTTGATACGGCATACGGTCTTACTCAGTTCGTCACTTTCAATTATACCGTATTTACTTACATCTTCAACTTCTTCTACTGCTATAACAGAGCTCTCATGCTTTTGATATATCTCGATCATCTGTTTGATACATGGCTCAGAACCTCTTATTATGTCATCACCAAGTAAAACAGCAAAAGGTTCTCCACAAACATGTTTTTCAGCCTTTAGGATGGCATCACCAAGTCCTTTCGGCTCTTTTTGCCTCACGTAATGAATGTCAACCAATGAAGAGATATCTTTCACTACTTTCAATAATTCGTGTTTTTCATTCTGGAACAAGTGACTTTCAAGCTCCGGTGATGCATCAAAAAAATCCTCTACTGCTCTCTTACTTCTCCCAGTAACGATTAGGATGTCATCAATATCAGAGTTGACCGCTTCTTCGACAACGAACTGAATTATCGGTTTATCTATTACCGGTAGCATCTCCTTTGGCATCGTTTTTGTTGCTGGAAGGAACCTCGTTCCAAGTCCTGCTACTGGAATTACTGCTTTTTTAATCATCCCCTCATCCCCGCAATTTAATTATCCCTTCTGCGCCCTCTCGGATTCCAATTATTTGTTTGTATTCATTGCTGTAAATAATTATGGTTCATCGGCTTTACGATACTTATGAAACGTATCTGGATACCCTTCAACAAAATCAGTCATGAATTTTGTTACATCTATCTTTTCTTTGAGTAATTTTTCTCTCTTTTGCTCACCCTCTCCCTTTAAATTGTCATTTTCCAAAAGAGAGACTGCTTTCTCGATTGAACTACTTTGGCTCTTTTCATCTAATTTAAAATTATAGACCAGATCGTATCTATCTTCCTGCTCATCGGTATAGCCCCTTCCTGCAAAATCACAAAAGATGGCATGAGTACCAAGTACTGCACATTCTGATGCCATTGTTGCGCTCTCTCCGTATAACAGCGTTGCATAGTACATGAGATCGTGTATCTTTTCTGGTGGAACAGATATCCTGTATTTCTCAAATTCAGATGGGAGTGGGCTTTCAGAGGTAATTAGAACCTTGCCGTATTTCTCAAATTCTTTTACTGCCTTCTTCTTATTTTCGAAAGTTAAACCGCTAACTATTGAATCGTGGCTTGCTTTCCATGAAACAAATCTTACAATGGTAAATTTATCGCCTTCCTCTAAACCATGTTCTTGTAAAACGGTTGGATCTGGTTTATAATAGTTCGGATGTAGATATGCAAGTTCATGATAGCCTTTATACCTAATCTGCTTTATTCCATAATCTCCATTAAAACAGGAGGGGGTGCAGAAAGCATCAGTAAACGGTAATGATAACTTATAGATCAATCTTGAGTGTTCTGTATCACCAAATCCTATATGTGGTCTTCTTAATAAAAAACTAACTTGGGCGGCATAAGGTGAACACATACTTACGAAAATATCAGGTCTAAACTTTCTAGAAAAGAGATAAAGTTTGGAATTAAGTCTTATCAAATTTAACGACTTATTAATTAACCCGTTGACATTCTGCCCTATTGTAAAGTACTTAAAGTTATATGAATTTAGCAACCTTGTTGTAATATCTTTTTCCATGGTTGAAATTTCAATTTGGTGCCCATTTTCTTCTAATTTCCAGATCAGGTTTTTAAAAAAATGAACATGTGCAGGATGTCCAATGTGCACTAACACTTTCATGACCTTTCACCTCATGATTTATTAAAAAACTCATAAAAAATTTTCATTTTACATCATTCATTTCTTTCGATTTTTTTTATCTCCTTTGCAGGTACACCTGCTACAATTGTGTAGGGGGGAACATCCTTAGTCACAATTGCACCCGCAGCTACTATAGAATTCTCCCCAATTGTGACACCTGGTAAAATCACACAATTAACTGCGATCCAAGCACCCCTTTTAACAACTACCGGGGCAATGGTTGTACCTTGATTTGGGAGAATATCTCTCAAAGGCATCGTTGGATTGGAATGGGTTAGTATAGTAACATTTCCTGCAAGAGAAACCCATTCTTCGATAGTAATAAGATCCGGTCTCACAGGATCAAGAAAACAGGACCCTCCCATAAAGACGTTTTTTTCAATATTCACTCCTCTAAACCTCTGTAAAGCAGTCCTTACTCTAGATGTAACCGGCAGGCGTGTCATAGCACACCATTGAATGATTCTACCGACGATGCCTTTTATAATATCTTTCAGATTCCTTTCTTCTAAGTGTGCAGTCCCCATCTGTTTTTGAGCGAAATTTACGAATTTTTCCTCCATAGCCGCATCTCCAATTAATGTTTATGTCTTTAGTTGTTTCAATCCAAACTTCCCCACATTTTTCAAATTCTGCAAAAACAATTCCTTCATCCAATCAATTCCATTGTCGTTCCATCTATTTGGATGAGTCAAGATACAAATTTGATTTATTTTACCTTCTTCGATTAAATCAATTATGCCATTGGTAGACTTAACCAATAAAGTGTTACAATCTACAACATCTTTAACGCTGGATTTAGAGTTCCATCTTCTCCCTGTATCTGTAAAATATGCAACCAAAGAATAATCAATTGAAAGGTAGGGTTCACCAATAATCCCAAAATCTTCGAAATTATATTCCTCCCACAAGTCTTTATTTGTCCATTTGCTTAGAGGATTTCCATGCATACATATGGTTTTCACATTGTATTTTTCAAAATCTTTTATTTCCTCACTAAATAAACGTATGGCACTTTCAAAATCGCCTTTTACTTTATCGAGGACTTCGTAGTGGTATCCAATTTCGTGTCCCATATCTTTAACTTCGGCTAATATTTTTGGTATGAACACATTAGAAACCATTCTAAAGTAATAAGTAGAACTTATTCCATACTTATACTCCAATTCAGCCATTTTTAGTGCCTTTTCAGGCTCACGATCTACATCATGACGAAATATTATGCATCTTTGTGGGTAAGATTCAATGTATGTCACTACATTTATAGGTAAATAATTTGAGTTTGAAACCGCCCTGCAAAGCTCTTCGTATTTCGCTAAAGTAAAATCCATTTCCCCTCAAAGTGATTTAATTCTACACTTTTATATTATCATTTTTATTATATATTAGCCTTTGGAGAGTAACCAACCAACCTATTAAAAATTTCTGTGTCAAGGAAAGTTGGCGAAATATTTATTATTATATTAATGCTTAAGTTGTATTTTAATAGCAATTTAAGTTGTATGTGTGTAATTGGAGGATTTATGGAAATAAAAGAAGCAGTTACCGTTATTACTGGTGGCGGTAATGGGTTGGGGGAATCGATAGCAAAAGAGTTTTCAAAAGAAGGGGCTATGGTTGTCGTTGCCGATGTGAAACAGAGTGATATCAGGCGCGTGGTTGGGGACATTGAAGATGTCGGTGGAGTTTCTATCGGAGTCACAGTCGATGTAACCTCAGAAGAAGATGTAAAAAGGATGTATGATGAAACGGAAGACGCTTTTGGAAAGATAAATATTGTTGTCCCATGTGCAGGAATAATTAGAGATGCTTTAACGATTTCTACTGATAAAGAGACTGGAAAAGTAAAAAATAAGATGAGTTTAGAGGATTTTAAGCAGGTAATTGAAGTCAATCTAGTAGGAACATTTCTTACAATTCGAGACGCTGCCGAAAGAATGATTAATAACAATTGGGGGGGCGTTTTATTTACAATATCTTCAATTAACAAAGAGGGGCAAGTAGGACAGATCAACTATTCATCTTCCAAAACTTCTGTGGCATTGATCCCAAAGATATTAGTTGGAGAGTTTCATTCAAGAGGTGTAAAAAATATCCGTTGTGTTGGAATAGCCCCTGGATATTTAGGCACGCCGATGGTTAAAGGGATGAATCAGAAAGTTTTAACAAATATTATTAAAAATGTCCCAATCGGAAGACTTATTGAAACGGGAGAGATCTCTTCCTTGATGAAAGAGGTTGTCCGCAATGAAGCTATTAATGGCTCCACAATAGAGATAACTGGAGGTTTAATTTCAAGTATGGTAGTCAAGTGATCTCCTAATTTCTCTGAAAAAAAATTTAGCAGATGCCAAGTGTCAAAGAAAGGTTGGAATACTCTTATCCTTCATCATCCAAAAAACAAGTAATTTCCCTCTCGCAAAAGAAGTTTTCATCCCTAATAAATTCTTCCCAGATATCCATTGTCTCCTTTATACCAAAATTTATCCAGTAATCTAAGATACTCGGATACGTATTTAAAGAATTCCTAATACCTTCTAGATCCCTTATCTCTTTTTTTATATTTTTATAATCCTGAAACTCTTCTTCCTGTTTCAATTTATCTGATTTCATCGTTAAATTTTTAATTTGCGAGTCAATATATGAAATAGATATATCTCTCCTTTTAAGTTCATAAAATGGCCTCAACTGTCCTATCCCATTATATCTCTCATTTATTCGAAGAGGAATCACCGGAGGGTGGTAAAAACCGATATCATCTGATATCCCCTTTGAAGCAAGTGTAAAAGGCATCGCACCCCATCCGCTGATATATACCGAAGGTTTGAGCCCTTCAAAGAATATCAAGTGTCTAGAGATTGAATGAGGACTCAATCTTCCAACATAATCACCTAATTCATCAATTTTTAGTCTTATATACTTATCACAGTTTTTACACTCTCCTTCAAAGATTTCATTCATATTATTGAGCCTTATTTTAATACCACACTCGCAAACATACCAAAATGGAATATGATCATGTGACAATTCTTTAAAATCAATTTTGATTTGTTCTTTTATTGTATCTCTATGCCTGTTATGGCTATCGACATATAATCTGCCCCCTTCTACCACTGATCTGATCTCTTCTTCAAAAACTTGAATGGAGCTAGAGTAAGGGATAAAGAGAGTGGGATAATCCCAGAGTCTGTTGACAACATTTGATAAAAAGAGAGAATTGAAAGAACCATAACTGGAAGCTTTTGGTTGTATATCATTACAAAGTTCGTATATCTCTCTAATACGGCCAAAAAGTACTTGTTCTTTTTTTGAATCTATTTTTTGGATATTAAACTCTTCTAAAACTTTATTAACTGCCTTTCTATTCTGTTTTACCCAGCTAACTAGTGAATTTTTCCATTTTGTTATCTCCTGACTACTCGGCGGAGGCGCATAAATAAATCCTTGCTCCCTCAGTTTTGTCTCAATTCTAATTACAAGAGAACCATCTTTTGAAGCCATATCCGGCAACTGCGTCCTTCTATGCCAACCATCTTTCAGATTATCCCTATCAAGGATCCCAAAAAGTTCTACAACATAAAAACCCTTTTTTCTTAATGCATCTGCGATGACATGAGCAACAACGGGCTTTATCATGGTTCCAGAATAAGGAAATAAGGTCGGTTGATGTGCAGTTTCAATTAACAAGGTATTCTTATCCTTCAGCAACTCGATAGACTCCTCAACACCCTCCGTTAGTGTGTCAGAATCCTTATGGAATTTTTCCGTTATTTCAGCAATCTTTCTTCTGTTATCGAGTGTGTGATCGTCAATATCCAAGTTCAAATAAGTTTCTGATGTAACATCAACCGTTTCTTCTAAGTTTGAAGTAATCGGACCGGTAAGTGATTTCAAGGTATTATTTCCCTTTTCTGCCCCAAAACTCTTATAATAACTCTCGATGTTCATAATACTCACATTCATAGCACAATTCAAAGGTCTTTCACCTGATATAATGGCTTCGCATAAAGTATACAAATTTTATAGCATCTTCCGTCATCCTTTAGTATATCTTTTATATAATGATTCAAGGATAATAAAGGGGACAGTGTAAGACAGATGGCTGAAATCGGAACAAAGGAAAAGTTTACTTTCGATGTTGGTTGGATCTTTGGGAGTTCTATCATAGTACTTTTACTCCACTTTTTACAAAAACCAATAATGGCAAGATATCTTGGGCCCGATGGACTTGGACTCTTCTCAATGACAACGATGCTTATGGGAATAGCAGAACTTGTCCTTCTACTAGGTATAGATGGGGCCCTTATTAAGTTTGTAGCTGAGCACAAAGAAAGTGAGGAAAAAGTATCTTCACTCACATCAAGTGCGTTTGTAACTGCATCAATCATCGGGGTAGTTTCAAGTTTGGCCCTTTTTTTACTCTCTGATGCTTTTGCCAGTATATTCGAGATGCCATTACTGTCGTCACTGATAAGAATCTATTCTATAATCTTTACGTTCTCCTTAGTATCAGGGATTATCACCAGTTTTTTGAGTGGACTGCGTGAGATGAGATATAATGCTTTTCTTAAAGTCATAAGGGCTTCTTTTGGTTTAATTTTCATCGTAGCACTCCTTATGGTAGGATTAGGACCTGAGGGTGCGATCATTGGTACATCCCTTGCAATCTTTGCAGAGGTGAGTATTGGGTTGTTCTTCGTTTCAAAGTTCACAAGATTCAATATTTCAGGATACAAAGAGAATACAAAGACGCTAGCTTCCTTTGGTAGCAGACTGGTTGGGGTAAATATGATTGGCCAGATATACCAGTACGTCGACGTTATGATGATCGGTTACTTCTTGAATGCTACTGAGGTTGGATATTACTCGGTTGCAATATCTTTTAGCAGATTCTTCTGGCTAGTTCCAAGAGCAGTTGCATCTGTTGCTTACCCCGCAATCTCTGAATATTGGGCAAAAGAAAACATCAACGCAATAAATAAACTGGTAGACAAAGCGACTAAATACACCGCGTGCTTATTGACCTTTGGTGGAATCGCTATCGTATTGTTTTCAAAGGACGTGATCACTCTTCTTTTCACATCGGAATTCCTACCTGCTGTCATTCCACTGGGGATACTGACCTTTGGTACGGTGATATCTGGTATATTCAGATCCATTGGAGGGATCTTTGCAGGAATCGAAAAGGTTGATTTGGCCTTAAAAATATCTGCGGTTGGTTCCGTTTTGGCGATTTTATTAAACTTGTTTCTTATACCTACACTCGGCCTTATTGGGGCCGCAGTTGCAACGACATCTGTGTACATACTTGATGCTTCTCTTACATTATACTATCTGAAAAGTTCAATAAGCTTAAGATTTGATAATATGTGGTATCTGAAGATGCTTTTGATTATGGGTGTCACAGCTGCAATATATTATGTCCTGGGATTTTTCAATCACTATATTGCTTCTGTAATTGCGATCATCTTCTATGTCGCAGCCACCATTAGAGTCCTTCTAACTGGAGAGGATATTGACTTCTTCATAAATATAGCAAACAAGGTACTCAAAGGCGATTTTTTGAGGAGATGAGGTATAAGATAA
>JAXHTN010000081.1:0-8904 GCA_034190145.1 Halobacteriota archaeon
AAAAAACGCCTTCACAATCTCAAATTCTTTTTTTGCTTCTTCTGGTCTTTCTGTTTCTGAAAGAAGAATGCCGAGATTCCCGTGAGCTACTGCAATATCCGGATCTATCCTTATCGCTTCACCGTACTCTTTCTCTGCTTCTTCGTATCTTTCTAAATTTTTAAGCAAATTACCAAGATTATTATGAGCTACTGCATAATCCGGATTTAGTTCTATAATTTTTCTTGTTAATTTTATATTTTCATCGAGAAAATTTCTATTGTGGCTTAATCCATCAGAAAACCCCATTATTGAAATATTTACATATTTTATCAAATTTTTATCTTTTGATGCCCTAAACAATATTTTTATCAGGTTTTTGACATTTCCTTCAACATCACCCTTACCTTCTCGATAAATATCATCACATAAAATCAGAGACTCTTTATCTGCAATCAGATGTTTTTCTATCAGTTGGTCTATACTCTTCTCGATTCTTCTTTTACAAAAGATGAACCTGGATTTATTGTACCTTCTAGAAAGGCTTGAGACAAATTCCCTATGAGGAATAACACCACATTCATAGATGACATCAATTGCTTTGAAGATCGACCTTTCATCCTCTTTCAGCTTGTTGTATAGATCCTCCCAGCTCTCTTTAACAGTGGATTTGAAATTATTTGCTTCTACAATTGAGATATGTTTCACACTCAAATCATTCAATTGATTAAAGAAGAAGACAATGTTCTTTGGTGTTCTATCATTTTCACCCATAATTTTCCTTTTTGCATCCTCCTCTATCGAAATATTAAAATGATTGCACAGTTCATCTATCAGATTGAGAGTCTCATTTTCCCCAAACTCATCAAGCTCTATAATATCAAAACCCTTCCAGAATTTATCCGCGGGATAGCCGGTTACTCTGTCCAGTTTTGTGGTCCTTGCAGTTGCGACAGTGTAAACGCTGTTTGATGTACCTTCAAGCATTTTAATCGCTCTTTTTAGGCTATCGGAAAACTCCTTCGGATTTACATAATAATTCGGAAGGTCGTCAAAAAACAAGACCACGTCCCCTTTAATATCCTGAGGGACTTTAAATGGAGGGATAGAAGTTCTTGATTTTGGAATAAGAACCGTTATGTCTCTATTAATTCCTCGAACAACTTCCAGACCTTCCCTGCTTTTCCCGGCATTAGGTTTTCCAACGATGAGCGTACCAATTTTTTCTTCAGAAGCTTTTGTTAGCGATTTTGGCCTCTCAACATATTTAAGACCTTTAACAATTAATGTGAGGTCACTTTCCAGTTCTCTTGGCTCTATTGCCTTAAAAGGAAATTCATCTTTGACAACAGTTTTTTTCTTGAGGAAACGTGGCAGGATTTTATCTTGAAAATACCAGAGTATTCCAATCAATCCGCCGATAAAACCAAATAATGTAAATATCTCCCAAATGGATAATCCTTGCAGAAAGGTAATTGTCCTGCTCAACATCTAACAGTTTTTTAGCCTGCATCAGATAAAAAATATCGCATCATCTTTTTTTGAGACAGACCAGTAATTTTTGCAATAGTTATCCCCTTCACCCCTCCTCCACATGCGCAGCGGTGGTCTTTGGGAATAGAAAGGTTTTCAATCCTGAAGTGTGGTGATAAAATTCCAAAGTTTGTCACCCACGTAATGTATACACTTTATTGCCTTACCCTCTTCACCAATCATCTCTTTTCCTGGTACTAGTGCTTTTCCGATTGCTATCGTTTTATCATGTGACTCATCGGTTATTACGACAAGATCACCCTCCTCTATCTCATCACTAGCGCTTGTTATTCCCGGAGACATGACATCTGCACCGTTTGTTATAAACTTGATTGCACCCATATCGATGACGACCTTTTTATTCTCAGGTTTGATCTTGGATGCACCCTTAATTGTTGGAAATATCACTTTATCGAGGACAAATAGAAGTGGTTCACCGTCTATCAGTATAAGATCGTACTCCGTATCTGTCTCAACAACCTCTATCTTCTTTCCCTCAAAGATATTTACGCAATCTCCAAAGGATTCTCTAAGCCTTTCGATCATCTTTTTTGCATCACTTTTCCTCAGAAAATGTCTTGATTTGGCCCTCATATTCCCATTCCCATTTCGACAAATTTAATAATGTAAACATTAGGATATAAACAGTTAACTTATATATCATCAATGATATGTATCATCGGAGGATAACAGATGAGCCAAAGACCATTGGACGTTTTAAATGAATCGTTGAAGTCAGCCGTAATTGTCAGGTTTAAGGGAGGACGCGAGTTCAGAGGGGAGCTTCAAAGCTACGATATACATATGAATGTAGTTCTGGACAACGCCGAAGAGTTGAAAGACGGTGAAGTCCTAAGAAAGCTTGGGACAGTAGTGGTCAGAGGCGACAATATAGTCTACATATCACCATAGAATTTTTACAAAACAGTTTATTAATCCATACGCTGGAGCAACCGTTTTTTAAAAAAATTGATGGGTGGAGGGTTCCCCTAACCCTTCAATTAACCTGTTTTTATACGCTCTCAAGGTACTCGTGGTACTCTATAAATCTGGATAAGGCTTTCAACGCGCGTTCGAATGAAGGATAAACAGGAATACCTGCATTCTGAAGCTTCGCAACTGCACTTGGCTCGGCATCCATCATCGGTGAGACGACGACCATCGGTTTGTCGATATCCTTATTAGTCTTGATGAGATCGTTGATGGATAGTTTTATAAATTGCTCAAGCAAGCGAGAGACTGTGGCTTCATCAGGTACCTCTCCTGCCGTAAATTGTGAGATAATTGACGAACCCATCATAGCTTTCAGTATCGCAGGGCCAACAAACAAGAGGACAACGACGGCATCAACATTATCATCAGAAGAAACGATCTTAGTCACCTTTCGTAAAATTCCAGGGCTGGAACCCATACTTGAGTAATCTACAGGGTTACGATGAATCGTTCCGGGTATGGTGAGAGTATTTCCGAGCTCCCACTTCGTCCTTTCGCTGAACTGCTTGAGATACAGCCCCTCGTCGGAACATGCGTCCGCAGAAGTTACAGTCTCACCACCGCCACCGGTAATAATAGCTACATTCCTTCCAGTTATCGGTGGAAGGTTGTTGAAAGCAATTATTGCATCTATCATCTCATCAAGGCTCTTCACCTGAACAACACCTGCCTGTTTGAATACAGACTCCCAGAGTAGATTGGATCCGGCAAGAGATCCGGTGTGCGATGCAGCTGCAAGGCTACCCTCCTCAGTCCTACCACCCTTCCAGATGATAACAGGTTTCTTCTTCGTGACCTCCTTTAAAACATTCAAAAACCTTTTCCCATCCTCGACACCCTCGGCATACATAGCAATAGTCTTTGTATCCGGATCGTCTCCAAGGTACTCAAGAAAGTCAGTTGCGTTGAGATCACAACTATTACCAACACTGATTATCTTATTGTACTTGACACCGAATTGGCTCGTCATGATCAGTATGAATGTTGCATACCTCCCACTTTGAGATATGAGTGATACCGAACCTGAATGAGGTGATGAACCCGGTAGGTATGAGAGTCCCGACTCAGGGCAATAGATGCCCATGCAGTTCGGCCCTATGATTCTGGTTTTTCCGTCAGCAATTCTCAAAAGCTCGTCCTCGAGCTCCTTACCACTCGCATCATCAAGTTCACTGAACCCCGATGTGAATATGTGAGCAACCTTCACTCCCTTCTCAACACAGTCACCTATAACACTCGGAACTATCTTTGCAGGAACTGCAACTATCGCATAATCTACATTACCCGGAATATCTTTTACACTCGGATATGCCTTCAGTCCTGATATCTCCTCTTCTTTCGGATTTACAGGAATAATATCAGGAAAATTCATCTCCATCAGTGAATTAAGAAATATTCCCCCACCACCGAGCAGTGATTTAGATGCACCAATTATTGCCACTCTCTCAGGCTTGAAAAAAGCGTCCAACTCTTCAAAAACTACCATATTTTACCACCTTATACCTGAAACCAATAATACTCTACTCTACAATATAAATTTTTATAAGGGCAGAGTCTTCTTGGGCGCGCTATAAGAATTTAATTACCAGCGAAGAGACAGGTTAAACAGATATTTAATATATGTAAATAGTATATTTTGTGTAAATATTTAGAAGATAATATCAGGGGTGATTGTAATTGGAGTTCAAAGTACTAGTCAGTGATTCAATATCAGAGGAAGGGATTAAGGAGTTGAAGACCGGTGCGGATGTCGATGTCCTGGTTGGCCTCAGTAAGGATGAGTTGATCGAGAAGATAGGGGACTATGACGCACTTGTGGTAAGGAGTGCAACAAAGGTGACAAAAGATGTCATCGAAGCCGGAAAGAACCTGAAGGTCATCGGAAGGGCCGGTGCAGGAGTTGACAACATCGACGTTATCGCAGCCACCGAGAGAGGAATTGTCGTTGTAAACGCACCTGAAGGTAATACGATCTCTGCTGCGGAGCACGCAATTGCCATGATGATGTCCCTTTCAAGAAACATCCCCCAGGCAAATGCATCTCTTAAATCTCAGAAGTGGGACAAGAATAATCACATCGGTGTTGAGGTGACTGATAAAGAACTCGGCGTGGTTGGTCTGGGTAGGATAGGTTCTGAGGTTGCAAAGAGGGCTCAGGGCCTCGGTATGAAGGTCATAACCTACGATCCCTTTATCTCGGAAGAGAGTTCAAAGGAGCTAGGAATCGAGCTTCTATCACTTGATGAGATCTTTTCTCGTGCTGATTACATAACAATTCATACCCCTGTGAACAGGGAGACGTACCACCTCATCGGTGATGAAGAGTTCAAGAAGATGAAAGATGGGGTAAGGTTGATCAACTGTGCACGTGGAGGCATAATAGATGAGGACGCTTTGTACAGAGCAGTGAAGGAGGGAAAAGTTGCCGGCGCTGCACTCGATGTCTTCGAGTCAGAACCACCAGGCGATAACAAATTGCTCGAACTTGATAGAGTTATTGTAACACCTCACCTGGGAGCTTCTACAAAGGAGGCTCAACTGAATGTCGCAATAACTATTGCAGATCAGATTCTAAGGGCAATGAGAAACGAACCGGTCAAGAATGCGATAAATATGTTCTCGGTAAAACCTGAGGTATTTGATAAACTCAAACCGTATCTCTCACTTGCAGAGAAGATGGGGTCTCTTTCTGCCCAGCTGATTACAGGTCACATAAACTCAGTAGATATATGCTTCCATGGCGATCTTGCCGAGAAGGAGACCGGGATAATTACAATTGCAATGTTAAAAGGGATGCTTGACCCGATACTTGGATCGAACATAAACTTCGTCAACGCACCGATAGTTGCCAAAAACCGCGGGATAAAGGTAATAGAGAGTAGAACGGATATGGCTGAAGACTTCATCAATCTTATTACAACTTCCATTCACACAGACAAAGAGACAAAGACTATTGCTGGCACCTTATTTGGTAAAGACGACCCAAGAATTGTTAAGATTGATGGATACAGGGTCGATGCCATACCCTCAGGGTATATGCTCATCGCAAGGTATATAGATAAACCTAAGGTGATAGGCCCTGTCGGAGTCCTACTCGGGGAGAATAAGATCAACATTGCAGGAATGCAGGTCGGGAGGGAATCGGTTGGTGGAGAAGCCATAATGGTATTTAACATCGACGGCCCAGTAAGCGAAGAAGTGCTTAAATCAGTTGAGAAGGTCGATGGAATCCTAAGCGTCAAAGCCGTCAGACTTTACGGGACCCTTAGGTAAACCGTAAAAGTTCTTGTAAAAACATAAGGAAATATCCCGGAAGCATTATGAAAGGTCTGCTTCCGAGATGATTATTTTTCTATCTTGCCTGGATCAGGCCTTGTTGAAGTTCATAGGCATGTCTGCATCCCCATGAACAGAAGTAATGGTCTTGGCCATCTTTTCCTTTAACGACATGAGGATCCCATGGGATCTCTTCTGCGTCGCATTGTTCACATTTTGGCATATTATTTTCCTCCTTTATGCTTTCTCAATCATTCTCTAAATTAAACTTCTTTCACATACTGGTTCTTGCACTGTGGACATTCTGGTTCCAACCTGTACTGGAAGAGAGGATCTCCCTCGCCAGGTGGTGCAAGTTCAAGTGAACAGTTAGGACACTCGTATTTACCATCAGGCCTAGTCATCAGTCTGAAGTGATGCCCTGTTCTACAACCTGGACAGACCGGAACTGTTATTGCTTTTTCTTCTTCGCCTTCCCAGTCGCATGCATTACAGTATAACCTCTTCCCCATAATACCTACTCCACCGTCCCTTCAGCCGGACATACGGCAATACATCTAACACATTTCGGGAATTCTCCCATTATTTTATCCCATTCCTGGATTACCTTCAGCTTGATGTGCTTGTCGGTATACTCTGGTAGTAATTTGTATGCATTTGGTCTTGCATCTACCCACTCTGGGTCAGGCTCATCAATATCGGTTGCCCTTAGAGTACCAGTCAATGGCCAAAGGCATCTGTTTCTGTTAAAGTTGTAAGGCGGATAATTCTCCTTTGATATCGCACTACTTGGACAAACTTCAACACACTCGAAACATTTTCTGCAGACTTTATTGACCAGATTAGGACCATCTGCTTCGAGTGGTGCATCTGTTACTACTGCTGCGAGAATAACTTTCGGACCGAACTCAGGTGTTAGAAGTGCTCCTTGTGTACCTTCCTCGCCTATTCCAGCGAGCGTACCTATAAGCTTCTGAACGTAACTATGGAAGAGACCACCAAGTTTTGCTCCCTCTTCATAAGGCTTTGAGGGGGAGATATAGCCTGCTTTGTATCCCTTCCCTTCAAGGAATTTGATTACCTTCAAACCAACAGAGTCAATCTCACTCTTCATTGTGTTATATACTGCTCCAAATGATGTACCATATGTAAACATATCTTTGTCATCTAGTCCAAATACACCTGAGGGATATCCCATGCATAAGGAAACTACTGCTTGCGCATCCGTAACGTAATTTTCTGGATCAAAGCTTTGATACTGTGGTGGATTCTTTAAGTTCTCCACTTCAGCAACACCAACTTTATCAGCACCTATGCTCTTCGCATATTCTATCAGTTCATCTTTCAAATCAGCCATCTTAGACCTCCATCATGCAATTCTTAGTAAGCATTTTTTTTATGTTACTTAAAGGTTTTCTAATCTATTTTAATGTACAAATGAAGAAGCGAGTAGTGCTGCGCCTACTGCCCCCATATGCTGGGAATCATCCGGGACTAGGATATTAGAACCTATCATCTTCTCAAGTGCATCTACAACACCTCTGATAAGCGAAGTTCCTCCAACAAAAATAACTGGGTGCCTTATCTCGATCTCTTGGAGTTGCTGTTCATAAAGCTGTTCTGCAACACTATGACATCCTGCCGAAGCAACGTCCTCTTTTTTAGCGCCCTCAGCAAGCGTGGTAACCAGGTGTTGGATCCCAAATACCATACAGTAACTCTCCATCTTAACGTTCCTATAATCGCCATCTAGTGCAATCTTTCCAAGTTCATCCAAGTCTACATCAAGTCTTCGGGATACTATCTCTAAAAACCTTCCAGAGGATCCTGCACACGCTCCACCCATACTGAAACTATCAGAGATTCCATCCCGCACTGTTATTGCTTTGTTGTTCATTCCTCCGATATCAAATACTGTAGCTTCACCCTCCTGTTTATCTGCAAGGAAGACAGCGCCCTTTGATGCGGAGCTCACCTCTTCTATGACAAGATCTGCATCATATGCCTTCGAGACAGAGAAACGCCCATAACCGGTAACCCCTCTAGCCTCTATATCATTGATTTCCACTCCGGAACTCTCAATTGCTTCTTTTAGTGCTTTTTCGGCAGATTCAACAACATCTGTGGTGGGTACCCATCCCCTTCCAAGGATCTTGTTGTCCTGCATTATTATCGCATTGGTGGTGGAGGAACCTGAGTCAATACCAAGCGTCAAACCTTCTTGCTTTTTTCTTAGAAGGAGAGGTTTCATAGATATCGTTGTTGTCAGAGCATCCATTCTTGCTATCAATTCAGGGGCTTTTGTACGTTCGGTGAATGCATAGGTAATGACCGGAAGATCTGTATTCTTTTGGATGTATCTTCTAACCTCGTTTCTTATGAGTGCGCCCTCGGCACACCTAAAACATGTAGCGATAAATACACCGTCTGCATCGGTCCTTCCTTCAACAATCGATCTTGCACCAGCAAGCATCGCCTTGAGTGAACCGCTCCCTGGGAAGTATCCTATGTCCCTTACAGAACCTGCTATATATTCAAACTCAATATCGGGAAAGACTACTTCAGCCCCAACGGATTCGACAGCCTTCTTTATCTCAGGTTGAATACCCGCGTACTCTGTCCCACATGAGATCTGTGCTATCTTTACCATATAATCTCACCTCAGACCAGATACAATCAAAGCAGCCCCCGTGGCACCTATATGCTGTGAAAGCTTCGGAACAATCACCTCGTCTGTCCCGAGGATATCACCCATTGCATGCACCAGGCCTTTTATAAGGGATGTTCCGCCCACTTGGATCAACGGCATACGTACCTCTACTTCTTGGAGTTGCTGTTCATAAACCTGCTCTGCAACACTGTAGCACGCAGCCGCAGCCACATCCTCCTTACTCACTCCTGCTGCAAGCGAAGTGACAAGATCCTGAATACCGAAGACGATGCAGTAGCTATTCATCTTTATCTTCTCCGGATTGCCAAGAAGTGCAATCTCGCCCAGCTCACCTATCTCCACGCCTAGCCTTCGGGCGGACATCTCAAGAAATCTCCCAGACGCGCCTGCACATATACCGCCCATTGTGAAACTGTCCGGTATACCATCTTTTACTGTTATAACTTTGTTGT
>JAXHTN010000082.1:0-8843 GCA_034190145.1 Halobacteriota archaeon
TGATGTGCTTGGGATAGGTGGTACATTACGACTCGTTTCAACATTGCTCATATTAGTGGGTGCTTTACTTGGTTATGCAGCATTCTTCCCACCAGAGGTGGTCGTCAGGTCTCTTAAACTGGGGATGAAAGAGTTTGAAGAGTATGTGGGGGACGACGAATAACTATGGTTGTAGTAAATGTTGATTGGGAACTTGAAGTTTCCGATTTTTATCGGTCCCTTGGTATTTCTCAAGGCGTTGGAGATATACAGTATAGATTGATTCTGCTTGTCCTATCTCAAAATGGTGTTGAGAACTCTACCAACTTTTCAGAGATAAGGAAATACACAGACCGGATTGCCGAGAGGGGAAGTGTTGCAAGTAAGATGAAGAATGTAATTAGGCTTGAGGGACTGGCAAAAAAGGTGGGAAGAGGAGAATATGTAATTACAGAAAAAGGCCTCCTAGCATCCGATTTTATAGACAGAAGTTCAAAGTACTATAGGTCAGTAAAGAATTCTCTTGAACTGATAGAAAGAATTCCGTGAACAGATCACTTTCCAAAACGTCTCTGCCTACTCTGATACTCCCGGATAGCCCTTAAAAGATCTATTTTTCTGAAATTTTGCCAGTTCACTTCCGTAAAGTATAATTCAGAGTAAATAGACTGCCATATCAAAAAATCAGTCAATCTTCCACCGGATCTTATGATTAAATCAGGTTCCGATTTGAATATTAAATTCGACTCAATCAATTCAGAATCGATATCCTCCGGCTCGATACTGCCAGATTCAATAATCTTCATTATATTTGAGAAAGCCTCAGTAAGTTCAGCCCTTCCGCCAAGCCCTATTGATATGTTTATACTCATTGTCGAGTCCTTGCACTCCCTAATATCAGTACCGTGCCTTGAACGTATAAAAATATCTGCTTTGACGTCTGATAAGACCCTGAGTATATCTTTACTTAGTTTTGGGCAGATCATTTCAGCGATTTCTGCATCATCAATTAAATCCACATACATATTAACAATCTCTATACCCAGATCAAGTGACCATTCGACGAACGATACTAGTTTATCGAGCCCTTCGGAAGAGAGTAGATCATCTTCCACTATTACTATAAGTATACTTTTTGAGGTTTGTTCAGGCCCTATTGATCTTAGAAGCATCCTTTCATATAGCCTGGGAATTATGCTCTCTACAACCATCAAGGAAATGATGTTCTTAAAGGATAAAGTATTTTAGTTTTAAAGCCTTTTCACCTCTAGGGGTTTATTTGGTAATTGAAAGTGGGGCTAGCTTCTACATCGCTATTCTATTTGTATTTATTGTAGGTTATATCTCATATAAAATGAGATTACTCGACAAGACTGGTACTTTTTGTGGTATCTTGATAGGGGTTCTTATGGTCCTATTTACGGATGGAAGGTGGTTTCTTGTTCTATTACTCTTCTTTATTTTAGGCGGAGTCTCAACGAAGTATAAACAAGATTATAAAAGAACACTTGGGATTATTCAAGGGACTCGCGATTATGGAAATGTCCTCGGTAATGGATTAATTGCTTTATGCATGACACTAGCTTTTTCATTTGACGATATGTTCTTAATCGGTTTTCTCGGGGCTGTTGCTGCAGCAACTGCCGATACACTTGCTACTGAAATAGGCGATACGAGTAACACACACCCGCGTTTGATTACGAATTTTAAACCAGTCAGACCGGGAACAAATGGCGCAATATCTCCCCTCGGAGAGCTATCAGCCCTTCTCGGTTCGGCGATAATTGCACTCTTTGGAATATCAATGGGACTGCATAATGGCGTAATATTAACATACATTGCGGTCGTTGCCGGCGGGTTCATCGGAGCAAACTTTGATAGCCTCCTTGGTGCGACTCTTGAAGATAGGGGGTTCTTGACGAACAATACAGTAAACCTCTTCGGAACGCTGATGGGGTCTCTTTCGTCAGTTGCTTTTTTTGTCTTAATTTCATAGGTGTGATTATGAACACTTTTGATTTGGAAGAATCAGATCCTCATATTAGGAGGCGTTTGCTTAATATTCTTTCAGATGATACTGCAATAATCGCCATAGTCCCACCATATAAACCATTTGAGATTATTCCAAGTGTAACAGAAAAGATACGTTCGCAAGAGAGTAACGATTTACAGAAGGCGATGATTGCAATCCGAGAGAAAGAGATAAAAAAGATATTTATCCTAGTTGATTCGCTCCTTGGGGCATCTCAATCACCGTTGAGCATAATAAAAGAGCTAATGGAAGGTTTTACTCATATCATTGTTTTCATCCCCCATACGTCGAGTGATAACGGAAACTTGATGATATCAGTCGGCGAGAAAACAGTGATGGGTGCGGCAGAAGAGGTCGTAGACAGGCTGAAATTCCCTGATCAAGATGAAATAAAACCCCCTGACGAAGTAAGAGAGATACTCAACGATGGTCTGATTGATACAATAGAGGATAGGGAGTTGTGGGGGCTTTTGAAAGACTGGATAAGAATATATATGAAAAAGGAGACGGACGAATATATCATAAGATTTTTAGTGCCGGATGTGTGACGATAAAATCTGGTTTTACCACCACAGTAAAAAAGAAAGATATATGTTATCCTTAAACCCATTCTACCATTAGTATTATTGAGGTGGGGTAAAATATGAAAGTTAACAGTCCCTTAGAAGTTTACAAATACCTTCCAAAGACGAATTGTGGAGATTGTGGAGAGACAACCTGTATGGCTTTTGCTGCACAGTTGATAGAGAGAGCAATGAAGGTAGATGATTGCACTCCGATACTGGATGACAAATTCAAGGGCAAATATGAGGAACTTAAGTCACTTTTAGCCCCGCAGATTAAGCTGATTGAGATAGGTACAGGGGATAACTCGATAGCGATAGGTGGAGACGATGTCCTGCACAGGCATCAGCTGACATTCTACAATCAAACTGCACTCGCCTATGATGTTTGGGATACGATGCCCGATGACGAGCTTGTTGAACGCGTTAAATCAATTCAAGATTTCAAGAAGTTCTACGTAGGAGAGTACCTTACGCTTGATATGGTAGCCATCAGATCAGTATCAGATGACCCTTCAAAGTTTGCCAAATGTGTCGAGATAGTCTCAAAGAACACAGATTTCCCCTTGATCCTGTGCTCTCTTGATCCAAAAGTACTCGAAGCGGGATTAGAAGTTGTATCTGATAGAAATCCGCTGATATATGCGGCAACAGAAGATAACTGGAAAGATGTTGCAGATCTTGCAATGAAATACAAAGTGCCAGTCGGCATATTTGCCCCAAATAACTTGGATCTTTTGAAATCTATAGCCACTTCATTTGTGGAGATGGGTATTGAAGACTTGGTTCTTGATCCTGGAACATACCCCAATGGAGAGGGGCTTAAGACAACACTTTCAAATTTCGTTAAAATTAGAAGGGCAGGTATCGCAGAGGATCAAAAAGAAGTCGGTTTCCCACTTTTAAGTATCCCAATGACAGCATGGATGGCTGAAAAAGACCCTGTCAGCGCAGCATACTGGGAGTCTGTCATTGCATCAGTCTTTATCGCCAAGTATGCAGATGCCATGATACTGCACAGTCTTGAGCCTTATTCCACTATTCCTGAGACCACTCTTGCAGCAAATATTTACACAGATCCAAGAAGACCGGTTCAGGTAGATTCAGGAGTAAGAGAGATTGGAAATCCAAGCGATGCTTCCCCGGTCTTTGTTACTACAAACTTTGCTCTCACATACTATACAGTCGAGAGCGACATCTCATCAAATGGGATAGACAGCTATATAGTAGTTGTTGATACTGACGGAATCGGTGTGGAAGCTTCGGTTGCAGGAGGGCAGTTGACGCCTGCTAAGATAAGTGAAGTCATTGAAAGTGACGGGGCTATAGGGGGAAAGGTCAACCATAACACCCTTGTTCTACCAGGCCTTGCAGCAAGACTCTCAGGAGAGACTGAGGATGCAACCGGTTGGAAGGTACTTGTCGGACCTCAAGACTCTGGGAGGATCCCGGGCTGGCTGGAACAGAACTGGCCACCGAAGTAAATCTTTGAAACCTTCCTGAAAAAAGATATAGGGAGGTCCTGGGATAGTTGGAATGTGCGTTGATGACGAGGTGCCGGAGTTCCTACAAAATATTTTTGGGTCCTTTGGTCTGAGTAGGAAAGAGAAGAGCGAGCTTATAAAGGGATACCTAGGTGTTTCAAATCTGAGAGATGTCACCAGGTCTTACAGAAAATACCCTTATTCATTTAAAATGGCCGTCTCTAATGCCCTGGAAGACCTCTTTAATAGAGCAAAGGAGATAAAAAGGACATCTGATCCAGAGGGCGTACCGATAATTTATGCACAAGATGAAGAGGGTGCTGCTTTTGAAGATGCTGTCTTTGGCGGCGAGTTCGAATTAAATGGCGAGGCAATAAGGGCGGTAATCGAGAGCACAAAATCCAGCCAACAGGGGATAATGGGGCCTGGGGGCCTATTCGGTGGCACCTATAGTACTTTCTCAGTTTACACAAGAAAGGAGGATGTTGCCTTTTCTTCAAAGATATTTGAAACAGTTGACGAATTTATATTTTCAAAGAATCCATTGAAAGGGAAGATCATTGACATCGAAGGAAATGAGATTGAATTTCCAGATTTCGGTTGGGAAGATATAGCAATACCAGATTTCTTCAGGACCGAAGCGGAAGATAACATGATCTGGCCAATTACACATTTTGAAAAGATGAAAGCCGCGGGCCTTAGAATTCCAAGAGGATTGATACTTGAAGGTACGAGAGGTATGGGAAAGACCCTCTTGAGTATGATAATAGCAAACAAGGTCAAAGGTAGTGGTACATTTATCAGAGCAAAACCATCCGATATTCAGAGATTGGGGTGGGACTACGTCTTTGAGGTTGCTAGGACTCTTGAGCCTTGTATACTCTATATTGAGGATATTGATACCCTTACACCTTCAAAACAGAAGTTTGGTGGGTTAATTGAGTCTATTTCCGACTCTTTTTTGACAGATGCCCTTGATTATATTGACGGTACTGAAGAGCGGGGCGACGTATTACTTCTTGCATCAACGAATGTACCGGATTGTGTGGATCTTGGAGTGATAGATAGACCAGGGAGGATCGACAGAAGGTTGATCTTTGACCCGAACAACTTGAAGGATTTTGGGGCAGATTGGAAGGAGAATGTATTTAATATCCATATCCGTGGGCATAGATTAGAAGAGGGTTTGGATGCATCCAAATTGGCTGTTATGATCGGTGACCAACCGTATACTGGTAGCCACATAAATGAACTTATACATACTGCAAAACTCGAGGCTATCAGAGACTTAAATGTTGAAAGTGCGAGTCTTGAAGTGATGAAAAATATTGTGCTCACAGAGGAAAACTTCAGAAATGCTAGAGACAGGGTCGAGAGGATATTAAAAAGAACCTTCGGAACCCCTGAAGTATTTTAAACTAACATGAAGATACTACCATCTTCGATGAGGGAACGGAAGAGATATATCGCCTTCGAGATACTCTCAGAGCTGGAAATTGACAGGCAAGGTTTGATAAAGGAGATATGGAGCTCAGCATATAGCCTATTTGGAGACGTCGGGACGAGTAAACTGGGCCTCTGGTTGGTTAAGCTGGAAGGAAATGTTGGGATTGTAAGATGTCACAGAGATAGAACTGAAGAGGTTAGAGCTGTGCTTGCTGCAATAGATTGTATTCATTCAAACCCAGTCGGGGTTTTTGTCCTTCGTACTTCCGGAACAATTAAAGGTATAAAAAGGGCATTGGAACAAGACCCCAAAAATCCGCGCCTTACTCTCTTGAGATAAAGAAGCTTGAAACCAACCCGATTAGAGCGCTTATTCCATACAGTCCGCCAATCCAGTCAGAGAACATACCTGCAATACATACAACTATTGCTATTCTTGACGTACGATTAACCTCATGCTTAATCAAAATCTCAAGTGCGAGATACGACATAATACTGCCGAAGATTATATCAAGAACACCTGCAGCATTTAAGGCAGCCTCTCCGCCATCCCAAAATCTGATCGAGAGATCTGCTGGCGCAAGAGAGAGAAACATAAGACCGCTATATACCATACCGATTGCACTGATAACGATTCCTACTCTTAAAATGGCATCTTTAAGCATGTTATCACCTTACTTTTTTAAATATTTTTGCGATGAACGATTTTAAAGCTTTTGTAAAGGAGATCATACACGAACTTATGATCATGAATATACCTTTCAATGACCATTTGGACTATATAGTTGTACATTAGAAAATTATAGAGCTGATGGATCTTGTTGCAGTTCTTATTGATCAAGGTTTTTCGGTTCCTGACGCGATTAGTACCCTGAAACCTTTTATAGTCTTTGTTATGGGAATGGTAGTCTATTCTGTGATTATCTTTAAATCGTATAGATTCCTCGCCAAAAAGGACATCTTCAGGCTGAAGTATGATAGGTACGTCGAAGAAGAACTCGCAATTAAAGTATCCTTTAAAGGGGCATTGTTCTATATATTCAAATACACATTTCTCTTCCCGCTTATTGCTTTTTCAGGATTTCTATTCTTGTCAGTGTTACTGATACTTCTCTCAGAAGATCAAAGTGTATCAAGCATACTGCTGATATCCATGGCAGTGGTCTCTGCAATAAGAATTACGGCATATTACAACGAAGATCTCTCAAGAGATCTGGCAAAGATGTTGCCGTTTGCCCTTCTTGGTGTATTTATAGTAGACGCTTCTTTTCTCTCTTTTTCAAGTCTTTCAACTAAGATTACAGAGATGCAAGAGGCTTGGAAACCGATCACTTATTATCTATTCTTTATAATCGGACTTGAACTCGTTTTAAGGTTGGGAAATGAGATTGTTTCAACTTTAAGGCACGAAGAGAAGAGTGTACTTCTTGAATAGCCTCTGTCAATTGATTAATTGAATAAGTCTCTTCATGTTGCTTGGATTTGTAAAGTAAAGAAGAAAAATTCGACTTTGGTGATATACTACATAATGGAAATTTATTTAACTTGTGAATTAATGAGAATAGTTGGAAGTGATTGAGACCCGGTCTGCACTTGCTCGCAAGAGGAAGTTTTGAGATTTAAGTTTTAATCCTTTTGCACGCTATGGGCTCCATAGTCGTAGGAGGCAAATATGAAAGGAACAGTCAAATGGTACAACCCTAGAAAGGGTTACGGATTCATTGAAGGAGAAACTGATGGAGATATATTCGTTCATAGATCGGCAATTCCTGCTGAGACATCCCTCTATGAAGGAGACCAGGTAGAATACGAGATCGAAGAATCAGAGAAAGGGCCAAAGGCCGTGGATTTGAAGAAGTTGTAGGTGTAGAAATCAAAGGGAAAACACCACTTTTTTTTATATAAAAAGATTGTAATTACGCAAAACCGTTAAGCTGTATGGCATCCAACTGTTAGGATGCAGGGATGAATAGAGTAATTGATATCGAAAATCTTCACAAAAATTATGGGAAATATCGGGCGTTAAAGGGGATAAACCTTCATATTGAACCTGGGATTTTCGGTCTTCTCGGGCCAAACGGGGCAGGTAAAAGTACGCTTATCAAGATACTTCTAGGCCTCTTGAAGCCGGATCAAGGTAGAGTCAGTGTTCTAGGTTTTGATTCATACTCAAGGTCACTCTCTGTACATCGGAATCTTGGTTACCTCGAGGAAGACCAGAGATTTTACGATTACATGAGAGGTAAAGAGTACCTGGAATTTATAGGTTTTTTAAAAGGCCTCTCAAGAGATGATGTAAATTCCAAAGGGACAGATCTTCTAGAGAGGTTAGGACTTTCTGAATCGGAAAAGAAGAAGATAAAAGAGTACTCCCAGGGGATGAAACAACGTCTTGGAATAGCCCAGGCACTGATAGGCGATCCTAAGATCGTGATACTTGACGAACCAACTTCAAATCTGGACCCGATAGGTAGAAGTGACTTTCTTGAACTGATAAAGGATGTTAGAAGAAAAGATACCACAATAATACTTTCTTCACACGTTCTTGGAGAGGTCGAGCAGGTCTGTGACTCATTAGTGCTTTTAAATAAAGGCAAGATTGCTTATGAGGGTGAATGGTCCGATCTGAGAAAGGCATACCCTGGTAATTCTCTACAAGATATCTTTGTGAAAATCGTGAAGGGTGAGATCAATGTATAAGATTCTGATGATCGCAAAAAAGGAGGTCAAAAGAAGACTTATCATCTCAATTGTTGTTGGATTTTTATTTGGAGCCATATCCGCAATTGTGGGCGGTATATTCATTAGAAGTGTACCCATCATCTCATTTGGGATAAGCGCCTTGATGTTGAACTTTGCCTTATTTCTGATTGGAGCAAGCATCGTATCTGAAGAGAGGTCAAATGGTACATTTGATTTTCTTATGACTTTACCGATAAGAAGTATTGAGATAGTTTTGGGAAAGCTTCTCGGCCTTGTGATTCTTATCACACCTGGACTACTTGTAAACACTGCTATAATCAACTCAATATCTCAGACAAGTTTATTTACGACTATTTATAGTCAATTTCTTGCGTTATTTTTATATCTGGTTATATCAGCCTCGATTTTGATCCTTGCCTCTTCCCAGTTTGAGAGACTGCCGATGATTTTTATATTCTTTGTAGTTTATCACGTAGCCCTCTCGGTTCCTGGGGCTTATTGGGCTGCAACAACAAGCACATCTTCAAGTCCAATTATCATATTTCCAATATTTATTGGATTATTCTCATTCTTCCTTCCATTTGTCATTGGGATAAGTGAGATCCTCTCCGAGAGCCTACCACTTCTTGCCACAAT
>JAXHTN010000083.1:0-8747 GCA_034190145.1 Halobacteriota archaeon
CAACCTCTATGTCTTCATCAAAATTTCCAACTAAGTCCGTGCTTCCGGACCTGATCTTATAATCAATTATTATGTCACTGGATACATCAAGAAATCGGAGTTCGTTATGCAACCACTCTTTGGTATGTTTTACGGCAAATTTTCCTATGGGAACAGGTCCTCTATCACAGCCGTCTATGACACCTACTGCACGCCCAACAAGCATCAGATATATCGGTTCAATTACCTCGCCCCCTCCGAATCTTGTATTTGACTGTCCCCCAACAAGAACACATTTATCAACATTGTGATGCAAAATTCGTCCGTACGCCTCAACGTAATACTCACTAAGCTTGATACTCAATTCCTCTGCGGCCTTATCACATATAGTATCAGGATGTCCTTTCCCCTTTCGCTCCACAATCTCCATCGGTAGTCTATTTACCGGAATGCCAGCACCCTTGCTTATCTCAAGATTCATATCAATCAATCTTCAGTTATCCTTTATGGGTAAACTACTTTTCCATCCCAATGAAATAGAATCTCAAACCTCTGAATCTCCCGTCGGTTAGGTATTTATATAATTAGAGTAATAAGTTATTAGAGCAGTCTTTTGTATGGAGATTTTGAGGGGGTTATGAGTATTCATTGGGGAACTGATGCTCAAGTCAGTATTGATTTCCTTGC
Organism: Halobacteriota archaeon; assembly: GCA_034190145.1. GTDB lineage: Archaea > Halobacteriota > Syntropharchaeia > DAOWMC01 > DAOWMC01 > JAXHTN01. The sequence continues at coordinate 667 of JAXHTN010000083.1, forward strand.
AGGTATCACGATATTTCTTGTTACATTTATTGCTATAGCCCTATTTATACCAGGAATGTTTACCCCTTTCCAATCCGAGACTGTCGATCTAAATTCGGTAGCATACAGAACATCAGTCATACTGATAGAAGATCCGGGGCGTTGGAATAATACTACAGTTGGAGGGAGTGATTGGGAGAAAAACGTCACAACGAGGGCTAATCTGAGAAGGATTGGACTTGCTGTTGACAAGGATAATCCAAATTTACTCAACTTAAGTAAGATCAAACCCTTCAACGATGATTCGTACTTGAACAATTCAGAATTGATATTTAATCTCAGCCTTTTTCGTAGGATTGGGGCAACAGATGTGGCGTATGGGTTCAACATAAGCATTGTAGAACTTGATGATGGAACAATCCTTGCAGAGAGGGGAGAAAATATCTCATCGACAAGCGGAGATGTCGTCAGCATGAAGAGGACAGTTCTTGCACAGACGGGTTATTATGCATATTTAAATGGGGATAATTTGACACAGGAAGATCCTATAGCCAATACAAAACCTTGGATAAATGTTACCGGATTACAAGAAGAGGATGTTGTTTTTGAGATTACAAACTTTAATGTGACTAATCCTGCTTCTACCAAATATCAATCGATAAAATTGAATAATAGTGTGTTAAATAATTACAATTTAGCTATAGGTCCAGAGTACAATGTTTGGAAAAAAACAAATACCACAGATTTCGTTTTATCACCACCAGTCATAAGTCCACTTAATAGAACTGACACCCTAAGATTCGTAATCAACGAAACATTATTTACCGCTGGTAATAATACACTCGAATTGAACTTTGGAGGTATATACTTCAAAGGTGGCGATCCATTACAGTACACTGATTCTCTTTTACCGTTCTATGATCTAGCAAGATTGACTGTGAGGGTGTGGTCGTGATGAGGGATGAATCTGCACAGATGAATACTATAGAAGGTGTCTCTGCTGCTGTGTTGATGATGATCACTCTCTTCTTTGTAACTCAGAGCTCAATCATAACGCCTCAAACAGAGATGCTTCTCGACACACAGCTCAGACAGCTGGGAAACGATGCCTTGAGAGTACTTGATTCTGAAGAGATAACAAATAACTATAATGCAAATAATACGTTGCTTGAGTTGTATGTTGCAAACTGGAGTTCAAGCGATCTGGAATCTGATATTGACATGTTACTACCGGATAACATTTTGTATAATCTGGATTTCATCCATTTGGAAAAAAATCTCAGTGTGAATAGGTCAAGGGTAGTAACAAGAGGGGCACCCGTCGAAGATTCAGTAATCGTTTCCAGGTTAGTAAGCCTTCATTCAGATGACAATCTATCAAATAAATGGAACCTGACAATTGCTCAAACAGACGTAAAAGTGGTGGAAGTGAGGTTGGCTTTATGGTATATATAACAGACATATGTGGTTCATGGGATGTGGCCTTATGATAAGTGATGATAATGCACAGTGGATACTTATGGGAGGACTTATGGTATCTATTGGAATGATAGTCCTATCACTACTTCTTCATCAAGCCATGATGTCAGGGTATCAATCTTCCCAGGCCGTACTCAATTTCCCCAAAGAGGATATAAGGGAGCTTGTAAGAGAGACAGAGCGCGAGGTTAAGACTGCTGCAGATCAGGCAAATAGGGCCAGTGCGACAACGAACTTTAATAAAACAATCTCGAATTATAGTAACTCAATTGAGCTGCTTTACGCAGCTCATGGTCAGATGGTTAATATATCTGTACAAGATCTAACACTTGATGCAAGTAATAATATCTCCACCGCCAATATCAGTCTAATGTTTTTTGATGGGACTACTACTTATATATACGAACCCATGGTGATAGAATGTTGAATAAAAGCAGTGAAATCTTAGAAAATGAGGAAGCTGTTTCAACGATTCTTGAATTCATATTTACAACTGGTATTGCCATTGCATTATTCGTTCTTATTCTTGTATATTCTACGGGATTGTTTATTGAAGCACCAGGTAGAACCGTTGCACTGGAGAGGTTCACCGACATTGGTAATGATATCAGCACAAAGATAGTTGACATATATATAATTGCACCTGAAAATGGGATACTTATAACAGATCTTACGATGCCAACAAGCGTTGGCGGTCACGATTATATGGTTGACGCTGAAGCAAATGGTGATCAAATGGTGGAAGTAAGCTCCATGAAAAATTCTGACCTCAAGATATCCGTTACTATCAATGGTATTACGCAGAGTGTAGGGGTAAATGGATCGACTTATAGTGGTAGCACTGAACACAGGCTGAGTTTTGATTCAACCGAATAAACAGGGAGGAAAGGTTATGAAAGAGTTAATAAGGTCTGAAGAAGCAATATCAGAAACAATAGGATTTATACTCATCCTCGCAATAATAATGATCTCAATAGGGCTAATCGTAGCGGTTGGATTTCCAATAATCCAACAGACGAGAGACAATTCTCAATTTCAGAACATGGAACAGAGTTTCATGGTTTTGCAGAGTAGTGCAAAGATGGTCGGGCTTGATAACGCCCCAATAAAGACCGTAAAGATGAGTCTTGGAGATGGGACAATGACTGTCCTTCCTAATACAGCGACCATCACGATAAGTAACGGAAGCGGATTGATAAAAGTCTGTACTGTCGGATCGATAGTCTTTGAGATGAAAAATCGAAGTATTGCTTACCAGGGAGGAGGTGTCTGGGAACGATATGATAATGGAGATTCGTTAAAAATATCTAATCCACGGATATCAGAGAGCGATATTGGTGGTGAAAGACATCTCCTGATATCAATAATAAATATAAGCAGTCCACAGTCTTCAAGAAGTGGTGGAATCGCGCCGGTATCGATAAGATATGAAAGTACGGCGAGCAGCATAATCCTATATAATGATTTCGTGACTGTTGCAGTTGATGGTGATTATTCGGCCGCTTGGACGCGTCACATAAACGATACAATAGGGGCCGGTTTATACGACACTATCGTAATAAATGAATATGTGGTAGATGCAACTGTCAATTGATCTACCAATTCGTTTGGTCTTCACTCTAGGGTTATCTGTCCGTAGGATTTTATACCTACCGTTATCGAGCCAGCCCCTCCAAACGGTTCTGTAGCAATAATTACCGCATCGCCTGCATTAAATGCTGATTGTAATACTACTGTTGCCTCCCCGTTGTTTGTTACACTAGTTGCCGTTGCAGTTCCTGTCGTTTCGAATACTCCAAGTGTGGTGGTAAATGTTACAACTGTACCATCTCTCACAGGTACACCCCCATAGGTCACATTTGCAGTAATTAGTGCCGATTTCACTCCGGGAGCCCCCTGAATATAAATATTCGATTGATTGCTAGATAGGATAACATTACTTGGATTAGCTACTGCAGTAACAGTTGTTAAATCTGATGTGAAGTTCTTTAAACTGAGCGAATCTGTAACCCACATCTCAACTAAATAAACAGCCGTTGTATCAGGATAGACATTCGATGGAGTCATCCCTGTTCCAGTATTTCCATCCCCAAAGTTCCAGAAATAGGTGAGTGGGTAGTATCCATCGGGGTCATAAGAACCCGAGCCATTGAAGGAAACCGTTAGTCCTGTGTTGAGTATGAGTTGATACGGACCGCCTGCGTCAGGTACAGGTGGTAAATTAATCATGCCTCCACTACCCCCGATATTTGTCACTGTTTCCGGTCCAAAAGTACCAAGTACCGTACCGTCCCCGCCAGTAACGTTGGAACTACCGATTATTGTGCCAGTTCCGTTAACATAAAGGTTGTAAGTGATGTTCAAGACGTCACCAATGTTTATAGCTTCGTTTATTTGGAAGGTGATCACTTGGTTATTTCCTGAAGTTGTTATTGTTGGTTCAGAGCTGATGTTCACAGTCGACCCTCCTAAAGGCGTAAATAGTATTGTTGTACTATTATTTACATAAGTTGCATTATGTACAATCGACCCATTGATTGTAGTCCCCGGAATAAGGACATTGGCATAAACTCTAGCGGCAATCCTTTGTATTTCTTCATTGATTGTAGTGTAGATCTCATCCAATTCGGAACCATTCGGTGCGTAGTAATAGCTCCCGTTTATCCCACCCGGATTTGATGTGGTTGCTATCTGTCTGAGGTCATACTCAGTAGAGAAAGGATACCAAGAAAGATATGGTTCTTCTTGGTGGGAAGATACTCCAAGACCTATTGTGTAGACCGGTAATGGTGCATTTAAGAGGCCATAACGTTTTTCTCCACCCTTATCCAGGTAACTATAGTTACCAATCTGTGAATAATACCTTGTTATCCATCCATAGTCTGCAAACTCACCCCACTCGTTACCTAGGGCTGTTCCCCACGTCGTTGTTGCACTTGAGCCGCCAACCTCTGAACCCGGACAATAAGTGTCACTTGCGCCTTCGTTGGTTGGGCCGGGGATGGCATAAATTGTATCATCCCCATCGGTAAGGGCAACGACTACGGGTATGTGATCCGTCTCGTTGTTCGTTATCGCATAGTTAATTGATTCTCCTATTGTGTCCCATATCGGTGTTGCGTCGTCGCAATCTGAAGTGATCCACTCTATCATATGGATTGTAACTGTCCTACCATCTGCATTGGATCCAGTCGGACTTCCCGTAGCCGGATTGATATCTGGATACATTACATTCATCTGGTAAAAGTCCTGGAACCTGGATGGACTGGGGTTTCCACCGCCAATGAATGCATATATTGCACATCTGCTATCATCGGTCAAATTGTTCACGAAAGATATTGCTGCATCACGAAGATCTATCGCGTCACTACCCGACATTGATCCTGAATTATCGAGTGCTAGTACAACATCAACAGGTTTTGTGACAACCACACCCTCACCTGTGATAGTGTGAGTGACATTTACATAGGAAGGAGTTACCGTAAGCTCATTCGGATTGATTGTCGTATTTATATTCAGGAACGGTTGGTCGGTAAATCTGACGATTGCCTGACTTGAAATTGAAGAGTTGACAGTAGCATTGACTGTAACGCTCTCCGGGGTATAGGATGAAGCTAACGTAACAGTTGCTTCACCGTATCTGTCGGTGAGAGCTGTACTGTTGTCAAGTGTACCATTCGTTGTTGTGAAGTTTACCTGCCATCCCTCAAGTGGACGGTTCCAATCATCTGTAACAGTGGCAATAAGCATCGTTTCATTGGTTACACCTGGAAGGCCTTGAACTGCAATATACGAAGGTTGTGACTTAAGTGAAAGGGAATACGGATCACCACCTTCAAAACTTACTGTAGTGCTATTATTAAGTGTAGAGGTTACACTTGCATTGATTCTAACTACCTCAATCTTGGTCGATGGAGTAAGGCCAATGACGCTTTTACCTGTTGAGTTTGTCAGGAAGGAATAATTGTATCCCTTTACTAGGTAAGTAACGTTTGCTCCGGAAACTGGGTTGTAGAAAATATCAAAGACCGTTGAAGTAACCCTAGAGGTTGAATTGACATCTCCGTCTGCAGGAACAGAGGGAGGTACCGCGTCCAACCAGATATATTCTGGAGGACCTGCAACTCCAGTCACGTTCACAGAATTGGTCAATGTTGAAGTCTCGGCTGTTACTGTATTAACCCCAGCCTTAGTGTCTGTTCTCAGAGTTGTAGTTGCATAACCACTCGTATTTGTGATCGCTTGACTAACATTTAAAGAGCCATTTCCAAGAGTTACTGTGAAATTAACAGTAGCTCCGTTGACCCCATTACCGAATGCATCAGTCACATTTGCTGTGATAAGTGAAGTTTCATTTACTGTCACACTCGTCGGATCGGCAATAAGAGAGATACTTCCCAGTCCACTTAGGTCAAAAAGAACCGTCGTGCTATTTGAAATCTCGATGTAACCTCTATATGTCTTTGAAACAACAGTTGCATTACCTGCGGTATTTGAAGAGATGAGTGTTGCATTTGCATATCCGCTTGCATTTGTGATCCTTGTCACGCTTGTTGTCGAACTCTCATTGAAATATCCAAGGTCCGTTTGGAAGGTTACACTTGCACCTGTAATTGGTGAGAGGCTGTCATTTAAAACATATGCGGTAATTACGCAAGAAGATCCCCCTACAGAAATATTTACTGGGTCCGCTGATATGTCAATTCTATTTGGAAGTAAAGTGAGATTCATCTGAGAGATCGCACTCGGGCTGTTTGAGATGTTTGCCTGATTTGGTACTTCATCAAATGCTTCTATTGCAAAGTAATATGTAACGTTTGGTGTGAGTCCTGTCAGGGCATAACTCTCATTGCTTCCGGCAACTTGTGGAGTCCATGAATTTGAATAGTTTGTCGCCAGATCAAACTCGGTTTGGTTTGTCAATTGCGATGTGGAGTACCGGACTATGTAGCCTGAAGCAGTGCCCGAAGTACCGTCATCACCGGGGGCGGTCCATGTAAGGTTGATCTCACCAGGATTTATACCCGTCGAAGAAGCAAGATCAGTTATAGCTGATGGTAAAATTCCATCTGTTCCGTTATACGTCTGAGAAGAGTCTGTTGCATTGTTACCTCCAATATCGTAAGCTATTACATCAACAGGAATATTTATCCCTGAAGCAGCGGTTATAATCCCTTCCCAAGTATCTCCTGATTGATATGTTAGGTCTATTCCCTCGGCGGTAACGTTTGTAATCTGGATGTCGTCAGTTGTATTGACAGTTACAAGAATCGGATCGCCAATATAGACATCAGTTGTATTAAGTGTCACTGAGTTTATCACAGGGTCGGTTGTGTCACTTATCACCGTTGTCATTATTTCTATGGTGGCATTTGCTGCTGGATCTCCAACCGAAGTTGCCGTTACACTCACATTGTATGTTCCTGTCGAACTGTCTGATACTGTAAGTGTAATACTTGTGTTATTTCCCGAACCAAGAGTTACAAGATTTGAGCTTATTGAAGCGACATCTGCATTGTCTGTGTTTGTGATGGCCAGATTGAAGTCATCCTGAGTGTTGCCTGTATTTGTGATATAAATCGTATAGGTTGAATTTTCTCCTTGGCTTGTTGTTTGATCTGCCGGATCGGTGAGCGTAACAGAATAATTGAATAACTTTGTACCCTTGATCTCGATCTGATCGATAGATAGTGTGTCTTTTGTGCCATCACCAGATTGAGTGTCTTCAAACACAATATTAACACTCCCGTCACCAGCCACAGCTGTTATGTCTTTTGTCAAGACGACATTGTTCAGTAGAATCTCTTCTACTTTTATGTCGTCTATATAACCCTCATCATTACCTTCGTAAACCGATCCATCTTTTGTGTATCTCCATTCTACGGTATGAGTTCCTGCAGGAAGTGAATAAGTCCTCATCTCCCAATCTACTTCACCGGATATTGTATACACATCGGATCCGTTGACTCTGAATCTTAGAAAATCGTAATTCTCTTCGGAACTCACATTCCAGTAGAACGAAACATCCACGGGTCCTGTTATGTCCCTTCTTATCCAAGTTGCTCGGTTATTCCCAATGTTCCCGCTTGCTGCTGAACGACTACCATTGTGTGATTCGGTCGTTGTTACAAACCAGTTGGCATCACCTCCGGTAGTCCATCCGTTTATATTTCCATCCTCAAAATCATCTTCAAGTAATGAGTTTATAGAGGTATTATAAGTTAAATCTCCGATATATACTCCGTCAGCAGTAACTGAAAAGTTCTCGGCGGAGCTGTATCCTGAGACGTTCAATGTATAGCTATCCTTTCCTGTGGTAATGTTATTTAGGAGGTATGAAGCATACAGATCATTATCCGTCAGAATACCTTCAACCTTCATATCGTCAATGTTCCATCCACTATATGTCATTGACCAGTCTGATTCAAGGTTAAAACGAATTCTTATAACATTACCGTCTGCATAATCTGAAATATCTAGTGTATGTAGATTCCATGATGTATCCACATAGTAATCTGCCCCATTACTCCATACATCGTTGTACCAATCCCCATTCCAAATATCAATTGATGCGCGATCGTAATTGCCACCTTCGACATTGAGCCATCTGTAGAACTCAAGGG